>QLUS01000080.1 GCA_018725535.1 Bacillota bacterium | reverse complement strand
AGCGGAAAGCGGAAAGCGGCTACGCGCCCACATGCCCCGCCTTGACAAGTACTTCTAAGGCGCGGGCGAGGTCTTCTTTAGCTACAAGGATGACGGGGCCGGTGCATCCCATACCGGTGCTAGCAAAGATACCCGCCTTCCATACTTGCCGTACGGCTGTTTCTAGGTCGAGGATCTCGATGCCTGCGATTTCCTCTGTGACCACTTTAGCGGGAGGCGGCGTGACTTCCTGTTCGATTACGGCTGCCGCCGGCTTTTGCTCTTTTGTCCACAGTTCGGCTAGGCCTGCCTTCCGGGCATGAGCAAACTCACTGTCCACAACAGCCAATAACTTGCCTTTGGCCACGTCGCCTGCATACTTGATGGCCCCCGCAATGACAGGCGCGCCCGAAGCACGCGAGAGAATCATGACAATCTTGTCGTAGCCTTCACCTACGCCAGGTCCATAGCCATAGCCTAGCCCTTCGTAGTCGCCGCCTGTAGTGTAGGCCGAAAACACCTTCACCAGGACATTGCCGGTCAGCGTATCGGTGACCATAACGTCGGGAGCACCAACTAAGAGATCGTTCCCGCGCATCACGGAACCACCGTCCTGCCGCACGGACTGGGCAAACTTTACTTTATAACCGTTGTCCTTCAGTTTCTGCAGATGCCGCTCTACGGCTCTAGCCCCCTCAAGGTTCAGAATGCCCACTGTGGGTTCCTCAATGCCGCTAGCCTTAGCCACAGCTACACCGTAAATGGCGTTCTTCACCATGGCCAAAATGCGGTCGGTGTCAGAAGTACCTGTGGTAGTGGCTAAGAAGAGCTCCCTTCCACGCCCGGGAGTAATGACGCGTCCTACCGTGGACACGCCAATGGGAAAGTTATAATGCATGGTGACGACCGCCGCCAGCTCACCCGCGAGCAACATCTGTTCCATGGCCGCATGCTGCTCTTTCTCGGTCTGAGCCAGCACGTGCGGGAGTTTGCTTTCGACAGCGGGTCCAATCAGCACGACCTGAAGGTCTGGGTTAGTTTGCGCAGCCAGTTCTGCCCCGCGCACTACTTCCTGCAGGCCATGCTCACTGCCAAGCAAGGTAATGCCAATCCGCGTGCGTGCGCCGAAGACGCCCGTCTCCAGCGCGTCAGCGATGTCGTGAAAGCCGGGGTTCGCCTCCATGACGAAAGAGACGCCGTCAAATAAGTTGGTCATGCGCGCCAGAAATAGGCTCCCCTTGCCAATAATCATGGCACGCTTAATTTTACCCGCCAAGATGGCATCGCGTGCTGGGCCAATCACAGGCACGCCCGAGGGTACATGCCCTTGCGTCGGCGCAAACCCCGGCATACCGTGCTTGGCCACAAAGTCCATGATACCCGCGCGCTCAAGCTCACCGCGTTTTACACCAAGCGCGGCAATCATCTTGTAATTGGCCTCAGGCACGTTGCCAGCACCTGCAGGTACAGTAACCTCGGGATTATGCATCTCTACGCCGTATTGGTCGATATCCGTGATCTTAAGCCCCTTGCGATCCAAGGGATCCGTGACCAAAGCCTGGATCACAGCTTGCGGACTCGCGCCCGAGCCAATAGTGTGGCGTCCCACGATATCCGTGCGTACGACAGGGTTTACGCCGTCGTTTTCCGCAACCCACACAGCAAACCCGCCCAAGACATCTTCCAGCACAGGCAGATTCTTATTGACATGGTCTTTACCGTTCATGCCCAGTTTGGCTACCGCGCCGCCTGCTACGACAACCACGTTTTTAAACACGCCCGATTGCACAAGCGAAGACGCGACAATCATGGCATGCGCCGGCGCGGCACAAAAGCCGCGTGTGTCGCTGCCCGTAGCGTTTACACAGCCAACCACTTCGCCAATGGCTTTGGCAAAATTGCCGCCGCCACGCTGGTTCATATCCCCACAAGCTTCTTCACTGCACTCTACGATGTAGTCTATCTGCTTGGGGTCAAGCCCACTTTTTAAGAAGAGCTGGCGCATCGATACTGCTGCCGAAGCTATCGAGGCGAGATTCTCGAAGATAATATGGGCAGTGAGCGCTTTGTCGGTGTCATGCGCTTGGCGCACACACCCCACAAGTCTGTCGCCAAGGCGCAAGGGCTCGGCTATATGCGCATCAACCAGTTCACTGATTGCCGCTAGTTCAGACGTCTTCTGCAGTTTGCTGAGGTCAGCACCTTTAAAGCCGGGGTGCTGTGCAAGTTTTTCACGCACGGCAGCAGCAAAATCTGCCTCAAGCAGCACAAGGTCAAATGAGTCCACAAGTTTCATTACGCCGTAGAACTCATCTTCCGGCATAATCTCGCCGTACGGAGCGAAGCGCGAGGCTTCCTTAATCCCATTCTGATACCACGGCTTGGGTAGAGCGTCGAGCTCCCGGGCATGCAAAGCCCCAATGTAGGCTTGGTTTGGCGGATAGGCGAGGCAATCCTCGAAACTCCGGAGGTGCGCAGGGAGCTTCTTTAAGTAATCACTTGACGGATTCTTGTCTCGCTCCACAGTCTGCGTCGTGCCGTGGTCTAAAAGAATGTTTGGGCAGTGAAAAAGGGTATATGCAGCGCCTTTAATTACTGGGAACATGTAATCTTGTCACCTCATTCTTGGATGTGGGAACACGTAAAGATATTAATGCGGGCGGGTAACCCGCCCGCACATCACCGCGGTTATTTGTCAAATACTACTTGGCCGTGAATCTCGGTCTCTAGAGCTCGTAAGGCCTTCCGCACTAGGCGGCGGCGCAGCTCTTTCTCGTCCGCAGCAGTCATCTGGGGATTGCCGAGTGGATGTGGGATAGACACGGTTGGCACAATCCTGTTAGCACCCACAGTCAACGAAATGGGTACTATCGCACACATGTGTACAACCGGCAGACCTGCGCGCTCAATTTCCTTTACCATCGTTGCACCGCAACGCGTACAGGTGCCTCAGGTACTGGTAAGGATGACCGCTTGCACGCCATCGTTAACTAACTCCTGAACAAACTTCTTGGCAAAGGCGGCACAATTGGCGACCGAAGTGCCATTGCCAACGGTGGTGTAGAAGTAACGGTGCAGCACGCCAATTTCGCCAGCTTGCTCCATCTCGCGCAGTACATCCACTGGTAGCACTCTGTCTGAGTCAAGGTTAGCATAAACCGGGTCATATCCGCCGTGGGCAGTAGCATACTTCTCTGGTGTCAGGTCCGATACACCTTGTATATCGTACTTACCATAGCGGCTGGCGCTTGAGGATTCAATGTGGTCGGGGTTGCCTTTGGGAACGATGCCGCCAGAGGTCACCAACGCAATCTTAGCCTTACTCGCGTCCGCAATAGGCATATTGGGAGCCACGCGGTCAAAGTGCGGCATTGGGTATTCCGTGACAAACGGTTGTGCATTGATCTTTGCCACCAGCATATCTACGGCACGCTTGGCGCCGCGCTCAGCATGGAAGTAGTTTTTGCGCAGACCTTGCGGGATGTAGGCGTGGGTTTCGGGTGTGACTTCTTCCCGCTTACCAAGTGCCTTAACCAAATTGGCGATAGCCGGTATGGCTTTGCGCATGTCGGCCGCGCTGTTCCCGGTCTTTACGACGTAGGCGTAACGGCGGTACATTTCGACGCCCGGGTTCTCATGGTACATGCCGCTCACAACCGGAACGTGAAGTTCCTCAAACACAGCCTTAGCCACGGCACCGCAAGCTACGCCGTATCGCCCGGCATTAAACGCGGGACCGGTCACGACGAGGTCCGGAGCGTGAGCTTTGATCATCGTAATGACGGTGTGTAAAGCTCCATCGAGATTCTCGGCGAAATAGTCGTCGCCGCAAATCACGGTGGCTACGATTTCAGCATCCGTACCCAGAGCTGCCTGTAGCGCCTGCCCTGGGCCTAGCGCTCCCGCACGCTCTTCTGGAAGATGGCCGGCTTTGTCTTCGCCGCCGATACCACCGTAGAACTGGTTCAGGTAGTGAACCACCTTAAGTTTCTGGTTGCTCATGTTTTTCCCCCCTTCTGTTAGGAGCGACGGTTACTGCCCGTATTTGCTGTGTGATTTACGTATGCCGCTAACTTCGGCAATAATGGCGTCCACGTCAAGCACCATCTCCATCATGCTGATCTGTTCATCGTAGACACCGGCATCAACATGGTCTTTAAGTTCAAAGATGTGATAAACTGCGAGTCCTAACTGGACTCCGGCCAAAGGACCTGCGTAGGTAGGGTCGCCTGCGGTAACGGTTTCGGCAGCTAAGCCTGCGGCTTCTGCCTCGGCTCCTCCGAGAACAACGATAATGTTCGCGGGGCCGTTTTTCTCGGCGATCGCTTTTACCCTACGTTGATTCTCTAGGTCCATGGCACCTGCGGCCGTTCAGACAAAGCATTCGGTGACAGAGAACGCTACGTCGCCACCCGCAGACTTCACGCATTCTTCAATGGCGAGTCCGGGCACTCCGTCGCGGTCACCGAGTATGACCACCTTTTTGCCCTTAAGCACTTGTGTGACCTCCTTTTGTTTGGGTCTCGTGAATCTTGAATCATGAACTGGGGAGCGGGCTTTCCGCTTTCCGCTTTCCGCTTTCCGCTGTAAGCTGTCCGCTGTAAGCTGTCCGCCACCCTAAACTCCCTTAGACGTCAGTTTACTAAAGCCAAGTTCGTTAGTCGCACCAGTAATGACTTGGATTTCTGCGGTAATGGAGCCGTCAGCGGCCAGCGAGCCGTACCAACCTCCCGCAATAACATCTGCGGTTTCCTTGTGACCAAGCAGCTTCTGCATAGGCGGCAGAACAATGACTTCATTGGCGTTACCGGCGGTGATTACCGCGTCAGCTAAGGGGTCAGCATCGGCTAAGGACTGCGAGGCACCGTCCTGTCCGGCGTACTCATCTGTCACCAATACAGTCTTAATGCCCTTCTTCTCGAGCTTAACGCAGTTCATCATCAGGTCAGTGTCGGGATTACCAAAGCCTTCCTCCGAGATAATCACGGCGTCAACTCCCAGCCATTCGACCAATTTGGCGGTAAAATTAGAGGAGCGCTCTTTGTCTGACAGCGTCACGTTCTCGTTAGTGACTACTACGCCGATAAAGTTGTAGTCCTTGCCATGCCGGGCTAGTAGTTCATGGATGACCGGGCTGTTCTGATGGTGGAAGGTAGTGTTCTTGTCGCAGGCCGACACGCAGTTACCCGAGACAATCGCGCCATCCATAACTTCCGTGGGATAAATGAACGTAGGCAAAGTGCGCTTGGCATCAATGCCATAGACATAGGTATCGTGAAGCAACCCTTGACTTTGCAGCATGTACACATAGGCGACTTTCGGAAGCCCCGGAAACTGCAACAGCGCCTGCGGCAAGGGCGGACAATCAAAAACCTCTGTGTTTGTCGGCTTGGCGTGACGCCCGGCCTCCCCTAAGTAAGCCGCTGCCTTAAGCCCCATGGTGCGCAGCGCAGCCTCGTGGTCGTGCTGTAGAAGCCCCTGTACGGGCTCCGCCACTAGGACGACATTAAGTGTGTCGGAGAACGGGGTGTACTGCGCGCCCGGACCGCTCATGTCGATAATCCCCTCTTGGAATCCGACAATCTTGCCGGTTGTGACCACAGCCACACCCTTAAGCACGTGAGTTACGCCGCTACCGACCATGTCCACTTTGCTGACGAATCCCGGGAACACGCCGCCGCTGCCTTCTACTTTGACGCGCGGTTCAATGACGTCCTTCACCGGTACAATACGCGTAGCCTCGTTGGGTTTGGCGATCTCAACATCAATGGATGTCAAGCGCTCATCCTGCAAAGCATCGATCATCTCTTGCTTGTTGACATACAGTACATCGCCCTTAACTTCCGTTTGGGCCCCAAAACGCACGTCCTTAATTGTGATGTTGCGCAATTCCAAACGCATACGAGCACCCCCTAAATTAGTTCTTTGACTTTAGCTTCGATGCTTTCGGCGCTGCACTCGCTCGGGCCTAACTCGGCAATCTTCTCTCCGCCGCGATAGAAGGCGATCACAGGCAGACCTAAGACCTTCTGAGCAATGGCCAAACGACGATTGCCAGAAGTATCGAGCTTGCAAAACTTAGCTTCTCCTGCGTACTGCTCCGCGATGCGGTAGAAGTCTGGCATCAGGGCCAAGCACTTCTCGCACTTAGGACCCCAAAAATCAACTATGGTGAGGCCGTCCGCTTGCAGCACTTCTGTGTCAAAGTTATCCTTGTGGACTTCAATCATTTCTTCACCCCCTCTTAGGTTAGTTAACTAGCGCAACAAGTGTAGTGTTAATGGTTTCGGACGTTATCTCGGCGTCAACCAAGCGAGCGGCCACCTGACCGCGATGGAAAAACACAATCGTTGGGTTCTGCGTGACACCGTAGCGTGAAGCCACGCGGCGGTTACGGTAGGTATCTAGTTTCCATATCTTGACATTATCGCCGAAGGCCGAAAGGGCGGACTCTATGCTAGGCATCATTTCTAGGCATCTGCTGCTCATAGGTGTCCAGAAGACGACAGCTACGGGACGCTCTTCGGCGAGGACAGATTCCTTGAAGCCCTCTTCTTCGATAATGTACTTCTCAGCAGCGACAGCGGCAATAGCCCCGTCCGCCGCAGCAGTGATAACCTGCCGCAAGTAAGTTACGCGTGCGTCACCTATGCCAAACACGCCGTCAACATTAGTTTCCATTTGTTCGTTGGTAATAATGTAGCCGCGCTCGTCAAGGTTCACTTTACCCTGCAGGAAGCCGGTCTGGGGGATTGTTCCGACATAGATAAATACGCCGTTAGTCTCCATTTCGGTAAGCTCGTTAGTTTTGACGTTACGCAGAAGTACGCTCTCTACGATGCCGTCTCCGCGAATCTCCTGCAGGGTAGAATTCCACACAAATTTCATTTTCGGGTTGCGAAAAGCGCGCTCCTGCAACATGGGAGCCGCATCGAGCACTCCTTCATCGTGAATCACGACGACGGTAACAGAGTTGGCGAATTTCGTGAGGTAATTGCCTTCTTCAATCGCGGCATCCCCATTGCCAAGCACGACGATATCCAGATCCGTGAAGAAATCGGCGTCGCACGTCGCGCAATAAGACACGCCCTTGCCACGCAGGGCGCTTTCACCTTTCACGCCTAGCGTGCGTGGAACAGCTCCTGGCGCGAGGATGAGCGTACGCCCGTGATGCTTGGTGCCGTCTTTAAGGGTGACTACCTTGTCTTCGGCGGCCACGTCCACTACCTCGCCGCGCACAATTTCTGCGCCAAACGAAGTGGCGTGCTCAGTAAACGCCTGCATTAGGCCTGGCCCTGTTGTCCCCTTGGCAAAGCCCGGATAGTTCTCCATGTCCCAAGTCGTCGCAGCTTGTCCGCCTGTCTTGCCCTTCTCGATCAGCAAAGTCTTTTGCTTGCTGCGCGCCCCGTACATAGCAGCAGCCAGTCCGCCTGGGCCGCCGCCCACAATAATGATGTCCCACAAGTCTGTCAATGAAGTCACGCCCCTTA
>QLUS01000008.1 GCA_018725535.1 Bacillota bacterium | reverse complement strand
GGTCTGCGGTACGCCGATGACTAGGCCCGTCAGCCTTATGGGAGGTATGGTCATCGTGGCCGTTTCGGCAATGAAGGAGTATCTGGCCGCTACAGCATGGGTACGCCAATGGAGTGCCCCCCTCCTAGGACTAAGGAGACCGCTGGTTTGGACATACTGGCAACCATCTCCGCAATGGCCAGACCTGCCTCCACATCACCGCCGACTGTGTTCAGGATCAAAAGCAATCCGTGAATCTTTGGGTCTTGCTCTATGGCCACTAACTGCGGAAATGTGCTCGTACTTGGTTGTCTTGTTCTGCGGCGGCAAAATCATATGTCCTTCAATCTGTCCCACGATGGTCATGGCATGGATAGTGCTTTCACTCACAGGTACTTGTGTTTGTCCTAGTCCTTGGATTAGCTCTAGGTTCGTGTCACCGTCTTTGCCCTCCCGTTGCTCTGGAAACACCACTTCTCCTCCTCTAGCGCCCACACCCCTAGTGTGCCTGACGACGCTAGAGAAAATGCCGGGCTATGCCTTGCCGACTGCTTGCAGAGCTTGCTCCACAACTTCTGCCTCCGCTTGACCAATGGAATAAAGCGGTGGTCTGAGAGTCCCTCCGGGTAGCCCGAGACGGTTAAGAGCCCACTTCAGAGGTATAGGACTTGTGGTGCAAAAGAGCGCCTTAAACAGCGGAAAGACCTTTGCGTGAACAGTCTTCGCCCGCCGATAGTCACCCGCAAAATAGGCACCCATCATCTCTGCAATTTCCTGCCCGATGATGTGCGAGGCCACGCTTACTACGCCCTCTGCCCCCACAGCCAGCATTGGCAGAGTCAGTGAATCATCGCCTGAATACACGACGAAATCTTCCCTCACCGCGCGGATGATTTCACTGACCTGATCGAGACTGCCGCTGGCTTCTTTGATACCTAGGAAGGACGAACACTGCGAAAGCCTGACTACTGTCGCAGGCAGTAGGTTGCAGCCGGTACGACCGGGTACATTGTAGATGAGAATAGGAACGTCAACGGCGCGCGCTACAGCCATAAAGTGATGGTACAGACTTTCTTGGGGGGGCTTGTTGTAGTAAGGAGTGACTACCATTACACCGTCTGCCCCAGCCCCAACCGCCGCACGTGCGCCCTGTAGCGTATCGCTGGTGGAGTTAGTACCAACGCCAGCTATCACCCGGGCTCGCCCGCGGCTCACCTCCCTGACTAACTCAATCAGCAACACGCGTTCCGAGGCCAAGAGAGTGGGTGACTCGCCCGTTGTGCCAGAAACAATAATAGTTTCGGTGCCGGTAGCAATGAGATGTTCGGCCAGTCTCCTAACGCCACTTTGGTCCAAATGCCCTGCCTGGTCAAAGGGTGTCGCCATCGCCGTAATTAAGCGTCCGAAATGCATGAGATTCATTCCTTTCTCTTACTCCGTACTTAGCCCGAAGTGCCGATGCAAAGCTTGTGTGGCCGCTTCAACGTCTCCTTGGTCAATCAAAACGGAGATCGTCAGGTGGGAGTCGCTAGACTGCAAAATCCGCACTCCTGCCTCACGCAGGGCCGCGACTACACGGGACATGACTCCGGGCACGCCGCGCATCCCTGTGCCGATAACACTCACTTTCGCACAGCCACAGCGAAATTCTGCTGTAAGCGGCAGTGTCCTAAGCGCCGCCCGCGCCTTGTCGGCAGCCTCTTCTGGAATAATAAAGCGCTTGACCTCGGGACTTACGTTAATTAGGTCAACGCTCACACCAGCCTCTGCTAGACGGCTGAAGATATCTAGCTCCAGCGCGCCGTCGTCGCTAGGTGTGGCAATGGACACACGCGCTACTTGGAGAATGTGGGCTACGGCGGTGACCGGTTGGCCCCGCTTATTTTCATACAGCACAGCGTTGGCAATCGTGGTTCCTGGGGCGTCTGAGAACGTGCTCCTGACTACCAAAGGTATATTGCGCTGCATGGCCAGCTCCACTGCCCGTGGATGAATAACCTTGGAGCCTTGTGAGGCCATCTGAAATACCTCGCCATAATCTAAGAAACTAAGCACTTTGGCCTCAGGCACCAGCCGAGGGTCTGCTGTCATGATACCTTCGACATCGGTGTAAATCTCCACATTGGCCGCCCCTAAGGCCACGCCTAAGGCTGCAGCAGTGGTGTCGCTCCCGCCCCGCCCTAGAGTCGTGATGTTACCCTCACTGCTCGCCCCCTGAAAACCTGCCACCACCGGCACTATCCCTTGTTTAAGCAGACTCTGCAAGTACGTCGGGTCTACGGTGGTTATTCTAGCGTCACCAAATGTATTATCTGTCATGATCCCCGCCTGCCATCCGCTTAGTGGTAGAGGGTTAAGTCCTGCCTTGCGCAGAGTACTGGCCATCACGGCACACGAGACTAGCTCTCCGCAGGCCATGACGAAATCCCGATCCCGCGCGCTAGGTGTCCCCGCTTGGTTAACCAAACCTAGCAAAGTATCAGTGGCGTACGGTTCACCTAGGCGCCCCATAGCCGAGACCACGACTACCACGTCATGCCCTTGCGATTGACAGGCGAGCACCTTGCCTACCACTCGCTCCCGCATGCCGGATGTAGCCACGGAGGTGCCGCCAAATTTTTGTACAATAGTTGCCATCTGTTACCTCCATCTTCCCGCTAGTTCCTCGCTAACAGCACCGGTTGCAGCTGAACACCCGCAAGTGCCATTTCCGCCGCTCTAGGAATGAGCTCCATCGCTGCGACTAAGGAATTCGGCTTTACTGCTGGGTTATCTTGACCGTAAGGGACAAGAAAGATATTTTTGCTGCTCTGCAGGCGAGCCAAGTTAACGGCATTTAGCCCCAAACCATCGTTAGTTGAGATTGCCACTAGTACAGGGCGCAGGTTGCGCAAGTGAGCTTTTACGGCCATTGTCACGGAGGAATCCGTAATACCACCTGCTATCTTAGCTAGAGTATTGTCAGTGCACGGTGCCACGCTAACTAAGTCCAGCAGTTTCCCTGGGCCGATAGGTTCCGCCGCAGCGATGGTATCAATGATCTCCATCGCACCACTGGCGGCGAGAACCTGGCCGCGCCACATCTCGGCTCGGCCGAAGCGAGTGTCTGTGCTCGCGGCGGCCTCACTCATAATGGGCCCAATCTCGGCACCGCTGTCACGCAGCCGCGCTATTTCTGGCATCACGGCTGCGCATGTGCAGTAGGACCCCATTAAAGCGAACCCAATCTCCGCCCCTTCATTTTACCTCTCCTCCGGAAGATTTTCTATAATATGCGCGGCAGGGCCCGGCCCAAAATGTGCCCGGCTGTCTCAGGCGTAAACTTCCCCGGTAAGCTAGGGGCCAGTACGACAATACGCCCCAGCCTCTTAGCTGCCTGATAGTCAACCCCCCCTGCTCCCGATGCGATGTCGATAAGGACACTATCCCGGCGCATGCAAACTAATAGTTCCTCAGTAAAAACTAGGGCCGGGGCCGTGTTAAACAGAAAGTCATGGCTCCCTAACACGCGTGACAGCTCCCCCACATAGTGCGGGCTATGCCCCGCCGCAAAAGCTTTGGCCAGCACCCCTGTCTGTCTCACCACGACCGTCACGTGTGCTCCCATGCCCTTAAGGAGCGCTGCCAAAGTAATTCCGCATCGGCCGTAGCCCACCACAAGCGCACGACTGCCGTGAATCGTCTTTACAGCCCTGTCTTGTGCCAGACGTACGGCTCCTTCTGCCGTGGGCACGGAGTTAAGATAAGCCAGTTCGTCGTCTGCTCCTATTTCACAGATCCGCCACCCATTAGCCTCACCTAGCGCTTGTAACTCTGGTCTCGCCACCCCCGTAAGCACTAACAGCCCCCGAGAGGACAAGGTGAGGTCGAGGACAATCGGCGCGTCGTCGTAATATGACTGTACGCGACCTCTTGCGTCCATACCGGCCATGGGTAGCAGAACCGCATGACACGACCTGATGACCGTCATCAGGTCCACCGGAACGACATCCAGATGACAGGGAAGGCGCGCGAGTCCCGCTGCTAGAATTTTTGCGCCCGCCTGCAGCAAACTTGGCAAATAATACTCCGTTCTTCTGTCACCGCCGACATGCCAATTGTAAGGCCCGCTAGTACCGCACTCATAGGCTCCTCCCCTTTAACATCTACAACCACTATATGACATCCAAAGGGAGAAGGGAAATAGAAGCGGCCTGTAAGTTCTGCTTACAGGCCTCTGCGACCCACATCGATAATAATCATGTCCTGTCCTACTTTCTTGACGGAGTGCCAAGAGAGAGTTATTTCGTGCCCGCCTTTGACTAGGCCTAAGAAACTGCGCCGGACAATCACTACGGAGAGAATCTTGCCTGTGCGGGCGTTGACGACTAGGTCACTATCGCCAAGCAATCCGAGCCTAGACCCATCGTGCGTGTTGATGATTTCCTTGTCTGCGAGTTCGGAGAATCTCATGGGCATCACCTCATCACCATCCTATGTTGGCGATGATGCGGTCAACACAAATCCCTAGTTGTCGCGCAGGGCTTCAACAAGATTAGGTAGCAAAGCTGTGGGGCCTAATGCGCAGACCGTAAGTTGATCTAACGCAAACACCCGCTTGGCAAGCGACTGAACATCCTCTAGCGTCACTGCCTCAATGCGCTCGAGGATTTCCGCTGTGTCCATAACGCGCCCGATAAGCAGAAGCCCCCGCCCCATGCGGCTCATGCGGTTAGCCGTACTTTCTAGCCCCATCACCAAGGCGCCTTTTACCTGTTGCCGCGCGCGACTGATTTCTGCTGCGCTCACCGGTGCGTTCTTCATGGCTAGAAGCTCACGTCCTACAGTCTTAAGTAGAGTGGCGGTATTACGCGCGGAGAGTCCCGCATACACAGCGAAATAGCCAG
This sequence comes from Bacillota bacterium, assembly GCA_018725535.1. Lineage (GTDB taxonomy): Bacteria > Bacillota > UBA994 > UBA994 > UBA994 > UBA994. The sequence continues at coordinate 20,249 of QLUS01000008.1, read as the reverse complement.
CCGAAACAAAGGAAGCACTATATGAGTAAATGCTGTAGGCCAAGCCAAGCTCTTCGCGGATACCCTGAAATATGCGCGAGGACATACCCGCACCGAAAATATTGTTCATAATGTTCATGGCGTAGATGTCTTTATCGCGCCACGATAGCCCCGGGAAACCTAGGCAAAGATGAAGCTGCTCAATGGGGCGCTCGATCACACTGATACGCTCAGAGTAAGGAAGATTATCTGCAGAGTCGCTGACACATACGCCTTGACTGCCAAGGCTACAGTTGACTTCCACTAAGCGCACCAACTCCTCGTGGCTTAGGTGCCCACAAGCGGCAATTACTACATTCTCTGGGCAATAGTGCTTGGCGTAGAATTGGCGCAAGCTGTGCGATGTAATGCTTGTGATACTCTCCCTTGTGCCAAGAATAGGCCTCCCCAAGGGATGATGTGGCCAAATGGCATCGGCCAGCTTATCGTGGATAAGTTCGTCAGGCGCATCTTCGTACAGAGCGATCTCCTCAAGTACAATCTGTTTTTCACGCTCGAGGTCTTCCTCCGCAAAGAGCGGCCTAGTTAGCATATCCGACAGAACCTCGACTGCTAACGGCAAGTGCTCATCCATCACCTTGGCGAAAAAGCATGTGTATTCTTTGGCGGTGTAGGCGTTGAGTTCGCCTCCTACATCATCAAATGCTTCCACTATGTCGCGCGCGCTGCGGGACTGCGTCCCCTTAAAAAACATGTGCTCCAAAAAGTGCGAAAGCCCCATCTCGTCGGATGACTCAGCAAACGTGCCGCATCTCACCCAGAAACCAATGGTCACGGTCTGTACATGGGGTATATGTTCGCTAGCGACTCTAAGCCCTGAGTCAAGTTTAGTTACTTGCATGCATTGACCTCCGTTAGGGAACTCTGCTAATTGTGACTCCTCGATAGAAACGGCGAATAATACCCTGATAATCTACTCCTGCTTGAGCTAGGCCAAACGCCCCCCATTGAGACATGCCTACTCCATGCCCGAAACCTGACCCCGTAATCTCGACTGACGACGGCTGGGCGGGCAACAGACCGTGGTACACTCCCGCTAAACGCCCTAGTTCTAAGCGAAAAGGACGAGGCGCAGGATGGATGCGGAAAGGGCGACGCAACTGGTCTAGTATCAGTATATCAAATTTTGTACTGCGCATCTGTGCTCTGTCTAGGGCTGCCCTGAGATCCGACGCGGAAATGTCTACAGTCCCAAGCAGAGAGGTGACGCGCACTGAGCGTACATGACCCACATCGGCGTGTTCGGCAATACGAACGTCTGTGACATGCGCCACGTTGACTTGGCGTGCTCGCAGTCGACGCTCAAATTCTCCCACGGTCACGCGGCGTGTCCAAGTTAAGGGCGGCTCTTCCGGGATGGGAACACCGCGCAGATAGGGAGCTATGCCCCCCCATACGTGTTCGCTGTTGCGTGTATGCCCTCCCGCATGCGCATGGTAGACAGCGTCGATAACAGCGCCGTCAAAGGTGATGACTTGCCCTCTGGTAGCCATTACTGCTTGGGTACTGCGCGGGTGTTCACTGCCCTTACCATGATAGGCTTGGCAATGAACGGTACTGCACAGGTCAAAGCCATCTTGCCCGTGGCGGTTTCTTTGTCGCACCGCATACGACCGCGCCGCTAGGGCTTGGGCCTTGAGTGCGTCTAAAGGCCAGGCTGCCGGCATTTCATTCGGAACTACTCCGAGCAGGTATTCCTCTAGCGGCAATACGTTAATGGACGTAAGCAACCCGCGGCGATTGGGATTGAAGATTATGCTGCCCCGAAAAGAAGCGTTTTCCACTCTAACCGGCTGCCCGCCCCCGGCAAAGCGCACGGAATGGTCGCTTAGGTAACGTACAGCACCGTCGGGCAGCGTTAGTGCCAGCATGGAAGGGAAGTCAGCTGCACTCGCCTGCACAAAGACCGTCTCGGTATCCCAGAGAATTTCTGCATCCCTCTCGAGCAGAGTCAGAGCGTGCTTAGGCCAAAGACTCACTATCCTAGTGGGGTAGCGGGGGAGAAAAGCTCGCTGCAGCCAGATAGCGGCAGCCCTGTCAGAGACAACTGCTATACTGGTGCGTGGCGTAACCAGTGCTAGATTGACAGCCCCCTGAGCGGGCAAGACCATTGTATGTACGCCCTCTGCATCGCGCCACGCTATGTGCTCCGCGCTGACGCGCGCACCTAGGTGCCTTTCGTTCCATCCCACGGCTAGATGTACGCTCGCCTCCCCATGCAAAGGTAGGAACAGCAGCATCCCTAAGAACAACAGGAGCAACTTCACGGTCTGGCCTCCCCTAATTCCTCTGTCGGCACCGCAGACAACAAAGTACTTACCGGCACCAAGGTATACCCCTGCCCCGGCAGAGCCGGGATCAAATCCTCCGCCGCAAGCGTCACCCCGCGCGGCACACGGCGCGACTGAATACTGAGAGCTCTACCGCAGGCAGAGCTCTTTCACAGCGTTATTCCCGTTCTCTGGCCTCTTTGCCTTGTGCAGGCAGGAGTTCTTTGCGAGATGCGCCAATGCGCCCCATGCGGTCCACATCCGTAATCTTGACCTGTATCCTGTCACCTACGTTGACAACGTCCTCCGTACGAGCAACACGTTCATGCGCCAGTTGAGAGATATGTACTAGCGCTTCTTTCCCAGGTAACAGTTCGACAAAAGCCCCATACTTCTCAACTCTGGTAACCTTGCCGGTATAAACCTCACCCACGCCCATCTCGCGCACGAGGTCCGATATAATCTCCTTCGCCCTGAGCCCTTGTTCAGCGTCTACAGCCGCAATAAAGACTCTGCCATCGTCCTCAATGTCAATCTTGACGTTGGTTTCTTGGATGATCTTATTAATCATCTTGCCCCCGGGCCCAATGACATCCTTGATCTTGTCTACAGGGATGGTGAGAGTGAACATGCGCGGTGCGTAGGGAGAAAGCTCCGTCCGCGGTGCGGGCAATACGGCCAGCATCTTCTCAAGGATGTAGAGACGCCCTTCCCTCGCTTGCTCTAAGGCTTCCCCGAGGATTTTTTTGTCTAATCCGCTAATCTTGATGTCCATTTGTAGAGCGGTAATGCCTTCTGCGGTCCCCGCAACCTTGAAGTCCATGTCGCCGAGGTGATCTTCCATTCCTTGAATATCGGTAAGCACTACGTAGGAAGCGCCCTCCTTGACTAAGCCCATGGCAACCCCAGAGACCGGGGCCTTAATTGGCACTCCCGCGTCCATAAGGGCCAGTGAGCTGCCGCAGACGCTAGCCATGGAAGAAGATCCATTCGACTCTAGCACTTCAGAAACAACGCGCACAGTGTACGGGAACTCCTCTTCCGACGGGATTACAGGCAAAAGCGCACGCTCTGCCAAGGCACCATGGCCGATGTCGCGGCGGGATGGGCCTCTCTGCGGGCGTGTTTCTCCGACGCTGAAGGAAGGGAAGTTGTAGTGATGTAGGTAGCGCTTAGACTCATCAATGCCAAGATCGTCAATAATCTGCACGTCACCCATTGCGCCTAAGGTTACCGCCGAAAGAACTTGCGTCTGCCCGCGCGTGAAAAGCGCCGAACCGTGCGTGCGTTTTAACACCGGTGCTTCGCAACTGACAGGGCGAATTTCCTTTGGACCACGCCCGTCCGGTCGATAGTGCTCCTTCGTTATCGCAGTGCGCACAAGGTCTTTTAGCAGATCATCCAAGATTTCCTTGATCACTTTTCCCCGCTCAGGATACAGAACAGCGAATTTGGCCAAGGCTTCCTGCATTACCCTCTCTATATCTGCTTCCCGCGCTAGTTTGTCGGCGTTTTGGATGGCGGCGCGCAGTGGGGCGGAAGTGTGTTCCCGGATAAGCGTTGTGAGGTCTGCCGGCAGAGCAGACAACGGCACCTCTAACTTGGGTCGCCCTACCTCCTGTCGCATCTGCTCAATCACTGTGACAATGTGCTTAATTTCCTCGTGTCCCGTCATTATCGCTTGGAGCACTTGAGTTTCACTTAACTCACACGCTTCAGCCTCTACCATCATGATCGCATCTCGAGTACCTGCCACAACTAGATGCAGTCTGCTTTCCGCCGCTTCGGCAAGCGTTGGATTAATGACAAACCGGTCGCCAATCATTCCTACAATTACTCCGGCTATAGGGTCATGGAAGGGAATGCTAGAGATTGACAGGGCAGCCGACGCCCCGACTAGAGCCGCAATCTCGGGCAGATTGTTTTGGTCGACGCTCAGAACTGTCGCCACAACCTGCACGTCGTTGCGAAATCCTGCGGGGAACAAGGGGCGTAAGGGCCGATCAATCAGGCGCGCGGCAAGTATAGCCTTTTCGCTAGGGCGTCCCTCTCGCTTGAGAAAGCCTCCCGGTATCTTGCCTACCGAGTACAACCGTTCTTCGTAGTCCACCAACAGCGGGAAGAAGTCAATGCCTTCGCGCGGTGCGCGTGACATAGTAGCAGTCACCAGCACACTGGTATCCCCGAAGCTGACGAGAACTGCGCCGTTGGCTTGTTTAGCCAGGCGACCTGTCTCAAGCGTCATTTCACGTCCTGCGACAGAGAGCGAGTATTTCTTCATAGGCAGCCTCCTTTGCATAGTATGTCCAGTAAGTGCAGTAAAAAAGAAAAGCGGTTCTCCCGCTTTCCTATTAGCGTATTCCAAGTTGGTCCTTGATGATGCGCCATCTTTCGATATCTCGATCCTGCACGTAGTTAAGCAAGTTCCTGCGCTGGCCAACCATCTTGAACAAACCGCGCCGCGAATGATGGTCCTTCTTGTGCACCCTGAGGTGCTCGGTGAGTTCATTAATGCGTCCAGTGAGAATAGCTATTTGCACTTCGGCAGAGCCGGTGTCGTGCTCATGGGTGCGAAACTTATCGATGATCGAGCGCTTCTTTTCTTGGCTAATCATATTTTCACCTCCTAATAGATGTCTCCATAAGCCAAGTATGCCGTCGGAGTCATCGGCAAACCTAGCCACAGGTACGGCTCATTCTAGCACTTTGTGCTAGAATAGGCAAGTGTCCGAGCGCGCGCTATATCCTGCTCTATCTGCTCGCAGAGCTCCTGCGTGCCGGAAAAGGTGCGCTCCGGCCGCAAATACTCTACAAGCTCAACCTCGAGGTCTTGTCCGTATAGGTCAAGCCTTTGGTTTGCAGCAAAAAAGTGGATTTCTAAACCTCGGCAATTGAGAGGGAAGGTGGGGCGAATCCCTAGGTTGGCTACCCCAAAACCGTGTGTCGGCGCATATACCAAATATACCCCAAAGGGCGGCAGGACTTGCAGCGGAGCAAGGCGGATGTTTGCGGTCGGGAAACCAAGTCTCCTGCCGCGGCCGTCACCTACGGTGACTTCACCTTGCAGCGAAAAGCGTCTGCCCAAGCAATAAGCCGCAGAGTCTAGCTCCCCCTGCTCGATTAAGCGGCGCACTCTTGTGCTACTCACAATCTCTCCCAAGACGACGACGGGGGCAATCTCATGCACTGAGAACTGATGCTCCCTACCAAGGCGTTTAAGCAAAGCTATGTCGCCCGACGCTTGATGACCGAAGGTGTAATTGAACCCCGCTACGACGTTGGGCACATGAAAAGCTTTAAGCAACACTTCTTCGAAGAAATGCTCCGGGGAGAGGGAGGCAAAATCCGAGGTAAAGGGATGTTCAATCAATAAGTCTATGCCGCAGGCTTCGACAAGCTGACTGCGCTGATTCTGTGTAGTAATTGTGCCACTGCCGTTACGCCCTGTCACCATACCGGGGTGAGGATGAAAGGTGAACACGGTTGACAGACCGCCTGCCTGCTGCGCGATACTAACGGCACGGCGCAGAATGGCTTGGTGACCGACATGGACGCCGTCAAAGCTGCCTAGGGCAACCGCCGAGATAGTCATATGCTTAAGCCCGGCAAGGCTCATAGTTTTTAGCACTATGGGTTCTCCTCTCTGGACAAAACCCGCGTCGGTATAAGTATGTTGTGCTTGTTGAGCCCGAGTCCTACGCAGCGAGAGTCCGAGAATACCGCAAACTCCCCCTCTGGTATATCCGCTATGCCAATGCGCTGTCCACACACAAACCTTGCGCCATCAGTGGCATCAAGCATGACTCTAGGAAAGGGTAGCAGGAAGGCCTCTATTGTCTCTATGTGTCGCTCGGGACAACTCCTGAACTCCCCTAGGGACACACTTTCCGCGAGCTCAAAAGGACCGCTCGCTGTGCGCGTGAGTTTGCCCATGCAGGCGGCAATACCTAATATGGCTCCGATATCTCTGCACAAGGAGCGCACATACGTCCCCTTGGAGCAAGATATCAACAGTGTGGCGCAGCGCCTTGTTCCGTCCTCACGCCACCCCGTCATCTCTAGACGGTGGATAACGGCCGCACGGCGCTCGCGTACAATCTCCACGCCTTGCCGTGCTAAATCGACAAGTTTTTGCCCCTTTACTTTAATCGCGGAGAACATGGGGGGTTCCTGCGTTATCTGACCTAGAAAATGGGGCAGTGATTCGGCAACGAGTCCTCCGGTGAGATGACTGGCATCGGCCGTAGCCATGATTTCCCCCGTAGTGTCCCACGTGTTTGTAGCAAGACCGAGCACAAGTTCTGCCTCGTACTCCTTCGTGTCGCCTTCCACAAAGGAGATGAGCCGCGTTGCTCTCCCGAGAGCCAGCGGCAACACTCCCTCGGCCGCAGGGTCAAGCGTACCCATGTGACCAATCCGCTGCAGTCCAAGCATGCGACGCACTTCCGCAACTGCTCGGTGCGAGGTCATTCCGGATTCTTTATATAGGTTAACAAATCCTTCAATCACAGGAGAGCACCTGCTTAACAGCAGCGAGCACGGCAGCACGAACGTCGGACAGGGGCAGGTGCAACGTGCAGCCTGCCGCGTTCAGATGTCCGCCCCCGCCAAAACTCATAGCGACGACGGATACATCGTTGCTACCGCGCGAGCGTAGACTGACTTTGGTGATGTCGGTCTGCACGGCACGCAAGAGCACCGCGATCTGCGTTCCTGGCACGGCGCGTGCGTACTCGATCATCCCTTCCATCTCCGCTTCCTCTACACCGCAGCGAGCGAAAACGGTAAAAGGTATCTCGAGCACCGTCACTCTGCCGTCGCACTCCTGCGTCAGCAAGGACAGTGCTTCACGGAGGAGACAGAGCTCGGAGAGCGTTTTACGCTCTAGGCAGTTTTCAACGATTGAGCGCATGTCAGCACCGGCTTCAAGCAGCGTCGCCGCATCGCGCAGCACGGCTCCCGATGTGTTGCTGTGGCGGAAGAAACCTGAATCAGTCGCCAGTGCCGTATACAAACAAGTGGCGACCGCAGGAGTTACCTCCCAGCCTGCCTGTTCCGCCAAAGCAAGGACTTGCTGCCCGACAGCGGCAAAGCGAGGGTCTACCCACGCAGTGCCGAGCATGCCTTGATTCGATTGGTGGTGATCGATATTGATGACCTCCACGGCACAGCGCAAGAGAGTTTCCGACAGACCAGTGCGTCGCAAATCTCCGCAGTCCATCACCACGACTACGTCCCAGTAGGGTGGGTAGTCCGTCGCCTCGGTGATGACGGAGTGAACCCCCGGGAGAAAGCTGAAGCGCGCGGGGATCTTCTCTGCTGCGACTACATAGGCAGGGACGCCTTGACCTCTAAGTAAATGCCATAGGCCCAAACACGAGCCTAGCGAATCGCCGTCAGTGGCTACGTGTCCTACCAGCAGAACTCCCTGCGCAGCACACAGACGAGCGATAATTGTGTCTAGCAGAGGACTACTTGGCGCCACGTTCAATATCCTTGAGTAGCTTGTTAATGTGGGCGCCATGCTCCAGTGAGTCGTCTAGCCTGAAGATGATTTCCGGCGTAAACCTCAGCTCTACGCGGCTACCGACCTCCGAGCGAAAGTAACCACTCGCGCTTTCAAGCGCCTTGTGGGTCTCAGCTCTCTCCTCCTCCGTCCCTAAAACGGACACAAACACCTTGAGATGTCTTAAATCACCAGATAATTCCACGCTAGTGATCGATGCAAACCCGATTCTTGGGTCTTTCATCTGCCGCATAATATCGCTTATTGCTTCCTTAAGCAGCATCTTAATACGCTCCCGGCGATACTGAGACACACCAATCCCTCCCTACGACTGATTACAGCATTTCGCGTTCTGCACTGACTACATGTCCAGATGTTAAATTCGCTTCCACCATCCCTAGAATGGCTGTAAGACTTTTGTCAGCTACCGCTGCACTTGCCGATACTACCGCCACAACAATCACGGTTCGTTGCCAAAGTTCTTGATGCCCGATTTCCGCAACCGACACATTAAACCTTTGCCTGATCTTAGCGACTAAACTCCGCACTATCGAGCGCTTGTCTTTGAGCGAGTGGGCATCGGGGAGGAACAGCTCAAGGACTATCACTCCTATACGGTAACTCATTTCATTTCGACTTGCTCCTTGGCGAAGGCCTCAATGACATCTTCCTCTTTGAGATCGGCATAGTTCTCGATGCCGATGCCGCACTCATAGCCTGCGGCGACTTCACGTGCATCATCCTTGAACCGCTTGAGCGAACTGACTTTGCCCTCGAAAATTATCACGCCGCCGCGCAATAAACGAACGCTCGATTGACGAGTAATTTTGCCTTCCGTGACCATGCACCCGGCAATTGTGCCGACATCCGAAACCTTGAACACGGCGCGAACTTGCGCTTGTCCCACGACTACTTCCCTAAATACGGGGGCTAGCATGCCCTTAAGCGCTGCCGTGAGATCGTCGATGATCTCATAAATGATGCGGTAGAAGCGCATGTCCACTTGTTCCTGCTCCGCGACACGGCGCGCATTGGTGTCTGGACGGACATTGAACCCAATAACGATAGCATCTGAGGCTTTGGCTAGGATCACGTCGCTCTCGTTTACGGGGCCGACACCGGTGTGGATAACCTTAATCTCGACTTCCTTGTTGCTGAGTTTCTCTACTGCCGGTCTAAGCGCCTCGACGGAACCCTGTACGTCGCCTTTAAGGATGAGCTTAAGGTCCTTATTCTGACCGGCTTGCACGCGTTTAAAGAAGTCATCTAGGTTCGCGCGTTGCACCGGACGCTGTTCGGCCATCTTCTTGGCCTCGGCGTTGGCAATCGCTTTACTCCGCGCCGTACGCTCATCCTTAACTACTTTAAACTCGTCGCTCGCCTGTGGGACCGTCGATAGACCATGTACCTCCAGCGGGGTGGAAGGGCCAGCCTTCTTTATTCGCTTGCCTTTGTCGCTTACCATAGCCCGTACTTTCCCATAGGAGGTGCCAGCGACTACTGAGTCGCCAATATTCAGTGTACCCCGCTGCACAAGCACTGTTGCCACAGGGCCTTTGCCCTTGTCAACATGCGCCTCAATGACCACGCCGCGCGCGGAGCGATTTGGGTTAGCCCGCAGCTCAAGCACTTCTGCCACTGTCAGGACCGCAGCTAACAAGTTCTCAATCCCTAGGCGCTGTAGGGCTGACACCAGAACGAAAATATTCTCCCCGCCCCACTCCTCGGAGACAATGCCGTACTCGGTCAACTGCTGTTTAATCTTCTCCACGTTTGCTCCGGGTTTGTCAATTTTGTTGACGGCAACTATTATTGGCACTTGTGCAGCTTTAGCGTGGTTAAGTGCCTCGACCGTCTGCGGCATCACCCCGTCATCCGCTGCTACCACAAGAATGGCGACATCTGTAACCTTAGCCCCGCGCGCGCGCATCTGCGTGAAGGCCTCATGCCCCGGAGTATCAAGGAATACTACCTTGCTGTCACCCACATCTACCTGATAGGCCCCGATGTGCTGCGTAATTCCCCCCGCCTCTGAGGCAGTGACATTCGTACGGCGAATGGCGTCAAGCAAGGTGGTCTTGCCATGGTCAGCGTGCCCCATAACTGTGACTACGGGGTAACGCAGTTGCAGGCTCTCAGGCGCATCAACTTCCTCTAGTTCCTCAGCATTCTGTGCGGGCGCAGCGACCTCAAGCTTTAGATTCAGTAGTTCCGCGACAATTTGCAATGTGTCTAGGTCTAGCTGCTGATTGATATTTGCCATCATACCAACTTCGAGGAGACGCTTGAGAATCTCGCTGACGGTTCTTTCGGAGAGTTTAGAGAATGCCCCTACCGTCATCGGCCCCTCGATTTTTAACGTGCGCGCACCACTTTGCGGCTGCGCTGCCTCAGGGATAGCGCGATTGCGCCGTGCTGCAGGGCCCAACTTGCGATCGACAATAGCAGATGGAGGCTCCTGAAAGCGCTTGTCCCTTGTGCGGTCTACTGGTCCCTTAGAGGGGCTTCTAGTGTCGGTCGCAGGCTTCGGGGGGGTAGGGGTTGCAACCTGCTTTTGCGCTAGGGCGGGACGCTGGGTGTTGCGAGGCGCGGGGGTCGGCGGCTTCGCGGCAATTGCAGGAGCCGTGAGCCGCGCGGGTTCGCTTGGAGCAGTCACCAAGTTCTCGATCTCTGCGGGCATAGAAGGTGCTGGTGTCTCCGCCTTTTTCGCGGCCTGCGGGCGTTTCTTCCTCTGCTTGGTGATAACCTCGCGAATAATACCGGCCACCTGAGTATCAATCATACTCATGGGATTAGAAATGTTAAGGTTAAGATCCCGCAGGGCCTCAACTAGCTTCTCTGCAGGCATCTGTAGTTCCTCGGCTAACTCAAAAACTCTGATCTTCGACACTTATCCCACCTCCAGTTTCTTGGCGCATGTCCCACAGCCTTTGCCCCAGACCTGCGTCTGTGACCACGAGTGCCGCGCGGGGGCTCTTGCCAATTGCGTTTCCTAGAACCACTCTTGAGGGTACAGTGACGATCTTTATGCCACTGCCCTGTGCCCTAGCTAAGAACGCATGCTTTACGTCCGGCGAGGCATCTTCGGCCAACACAATAAGCTTTGCGTGCCCCTTTCTAATAGCTTGCTCACAGGCCAAAGCGCCGCTTCTGACCGCATGCGCCCGCTCCGCTAAGCCTAACATCTGCAAGAATCGATCACACACCTAGCAGTCGCTCCTTGATTTTAGCAATGACCTCTGCCGGGACATCTGCCTCTAGACCTGTTTTTAACCGGCCGGACTTAAGCGCGGTCTCTAGGCAGCTTAGACCTGGGCACACGTATACCCCACGGCCGGATTTTTTGCCCACCAGATCGACATCTACGCTGCCTGCCGGATCACGTACGATGCGTATTAGCTCGCGCTTGGCCTTGACGGAGCGGCAACCCACACAGGTACGTTCAGGCACATGTCTGTGTTTCAAAATGCTCACACCCCCAAGCGCAGATTTGCGGCTTGGCTCTCGCTCTTAATGTCTATTTTCCAGCCCGTAAGTTTGGCGGCAAGACGCGCGTTCTGACCTTCTTTGCCGATTGCCAACGACAGCTGATAGTCAGGTACAGTAACGCTTGCTATTTTCGTCGTTTCATTAATTTCTACACGACTTACCTTGGCCGGACTCAGGGCCTGCGCTACGTATTCACGCGGGTCAGCCTTAAACTCCACCACATCTACTTTCTCATTTCCAAGCTCATTTACAATCGCCTGAATGCGCATTCCCCTCGGCCCCACGCAAGCCCCCACTGGGTCAATGTTCTCGTCGCGAGCGAAAACGGCAACCTTGCTGCGGCTGCCTGCCTCGCGCGCAACGGAGCGCAGCTCTACGGCGCCGTCGTGGATTTCGGGGACTTCAAGCTCCAGTAGCCGCTTGAGTAAGCCCGGGTGACTCCGTGACACCGTTACTTGCGGCCCCTTAGTGGTTTTCCGCACCTCTAGGACATAGGTTTTGAGGCGTTGTCCCGGACGATAAACTTCCCCCGGCACTTGTTCGGACTGGGGCAGCAGGGCCTCGACTTTACCTAAGTCAATGATCACATTACGGTCTGCTCGCTGGATAACTCCGGTGACGATATCGCATTCGCGATTAGTGAACTCCTGATAAATCATGCCGCGCTCTGCTTCGCGAATACGCTGCACGACAATCTGCTTGGCGGTCTGTGCGGCGACACGACCGAAATTGCGCGGCGTGACTTTGGTTTCGCAGATATCGCCAAGCAAATATGACGGATTGATGCCCTTAGCACCATCAATATGCATCTCGGAGTTAGCATCCTTCACTTCGCTGACAATACGGCGCAAGGAGTACACCGAGACTTCGCCGGTCTCCCTGTCGATGGTGACGCGTACATTGCCGCTCCCACCGAAATTCTTTTTGTAGGCGGATAGCAGCGCGGTTTCAAGCGCGTCGAATAAAATGCTTTTGTCTAACTGCCTCTCTCGGGACAGTTGCGCAAGGGCTTCGATGAATTCAGCGTTCATCCCTTATCTCTCTTCCTCACTTTGCTCTAAACTCAAGTTTACACTTCTTTATGTTCTCTATGGGAATTGAAAGCACGTCTCCCCTGTCTACTTCTAGGAGCACCTCTTGCCCTGTGGTCCCACTCAGCACACCCAACTGCGCATGACTCTGGCCAATTGCTGCATGCAAAACCACCTTTGCCCGTCGGCCTTTAAAGATGTCGTATTCCTGCCTGCGCTTGAGCACACGGTCAAGGCCAGGGGAAGCGACCTCCAATATGTAGCCCGTTAAATCGCTGATTAGGTCAAGATACGGCCCTAGGGCTTCTGTGACACGCTGGCAGTCATCAAACCCCACTCGCCCCTCTCCTGTGCGAGACACGTATACACGCAGTGTCCTCCCGCTCTTGGCGGGAATCCACTCTACATCCACAAGTTCTAAACCTAGCTCCTCTACCACAGGTTTGCATAGGTCATACAGCCGTTCCACCAGCTGCTGCATACTGAAAACACTCCTTAACCTTCACACCCGATAAAGTAAAGAGTGGGAAGAACCCACTCTCTGCCGCAGATATTATAACAAAAGCCAGTCCCCCACGCAAGCAACACCGGGGACGCGAGTTCTACCTCACTTGTCTAGCTCACATACCGTTTCCACGTCAGGGAGCGCTGCTAAATCAGCCATGGCCTCCGCCAGCGCCATTCCCTTAGGAAGTTTCAGCTCTAAGTGGACTTGAATGTAACCTGCAGCAACGTCTGCCCGATCGATGGTGATGTTGCGCACACTGATATTCTTCCCGCCTAATGAGGCACCGATGCGTCCTAGCTGTCCAGGCTGATCTTGCGTGACAACAGCCATCTTCACATAACTAGACGGGTTAATCCAACCCCGCTCAAGGTGAAAGAACACGCCCAGCGTCAAGTAAACCAAGATGGTGGCTACAATCGCGCTAAGATAGAGCCCAGCACCGCTCGCTAACCCAATGCCAGCGACAACCCAAAGCGATGCAGCGGTCGTGAGTCCCCGGATGCTAGCTCCTTCGCGCATAATTGTACCAGCACCGAGAAAGCCAACGCCTGATACCACTTGCGCTGCCAAACGCCCGGGGTCATAGGGCTGATCGAACTCCTGAAAACCGTACATGGAGAGCAGCATAATCAAAGCTGACCCTAGGGCAACAAGCACATGCGTGCGAAACCCTGCCGGGCGGTTAAGTCCCTCTCGCTGCAGCCCGATAGCTCCCCCAAGGATACAGGCTAACGTCAGTCGGGATACCAAAGTCAACGCGGGTATCGACACCGGCAACGCCTCCTCATGGCTATAAGTGCGCGGAAAATGTGCCAATACATCCGCAGACGTGAGGCAAGTCCACGCCAGACACCTAATTTCTCCTCTTTCATGACCTGTGTTACGTCTCTAAGCTCCACAGTGCGCACCGCTATCTGCGCATCACGCAGGTAGCGGGTTAGGGCAATCTCCACGCCCCACCCGGTATTAGCGAAATCTGGTGCACTCGTTAGGACTTCACGCGTAATGGCACGCTGCCCCGAAAGAAAGGGAGCGATTCTTTGGGCTAGGTCAGTCATCAAGCGGCCACTGCCGAAGACTCCTAGCGTGGACGCCACTTCACCACTTAGGACTGGTGTAAGCAGCGCCTCAACGTGAGCGGTAGTTAACCCCACTAAGTCCGCATCAAGAAACAAGACAACATCTGCATTGCTGTCAAGAAATCCGGCTAGCATTGCCCCGCCCTTGCCGCGATTAGGGGACAGCACCACTACCCTTGCACCTGCGCCGTTCGCCCTAGAGGCAGTATCATCTGTAGAGCCATCACTTACCACCACTACTTCGTCTACCAGTGAGCAATCTATGGCAGCCCTCACTACTGCGCCTACCGTCCGTTCCTCGTTATACGCTGGAATAATGACCGCAGCTCTAATCGGTGCCGCCCCCTCTACTTGGTCAGTGACGCTGCCAAAACTCGTACTTCCTCAGTCAGCCGCGCCGCCGCCTCGCGCAAAGGAATTAACTCGATTGCCTCTCCGCCACGAAATAGCACAGCTCCACTTGGCGCAAGGGCAATCCCGACAGCAGAGTCTCGTGCCTCGCCCGGCCCATTTACGGAACAGCCCATCACTGCAATTTTCAATGGCAGGTGGCTGAATTCCTCTAGGTTCTTCTCTACAGTCTCAGCAATGCCAATCAGCTCACTTGAGGTGCGTGCGCAAGTTGGGCATGACACAACGCGCAGCAACTTTAGCCCAAGGTCTAAGCTTGCGAGAATTTCTTTAGCCACACGTACTTCTTCCACGGGATCAGCAGTAAGTGACACACGCATGGTATCCCCAATCCCCCTAGCCAGCAGAACACCAATGCCCACCGCTGAGCGCACTGCGCCATAGAGCAAAGTTCCGGCCTCAGTTACGCCTATGTGCAGAGGAAAGTCTGATTGCGCACTAAACAGGATATTGGCCCGAATCGTAGCAAGTACATCTGAGGACTTTAGCGAAAAGATTAGATTGTCAAACCCCATACTTTGCATTTCCTGGCTATAGAGCAACGCGACCTCGACCATGGCCTCAGGCGTAGCTCCGCCGAAGCGTGATAGGACATCTTGTGGCAGCGACCCGGAATTGACACCAACTCGCACCGCCGTTCCATGCTTGGCCGCAGCGGCAATTACCGTATGGACTTGTTTGCGCCCCCCGATGTTTCCAGGGTTTATACGCACTTCGGCTGCCCCACGCTCGATCGCTCCTACGGCCAGTCGATAGTCAAAGTGAATGTCGGCGACGAGGGGAACGGTCGTGCCCGCGACAAGCGCGGCAAACGCAGACAGCGCCGCTTTGTCCGGCACGGCGACACGCACGATTTGACACCCGGCCTCCTGCAAGCGGGCAATCTGCTCTTTAGTAGCGCACACGTCTGAGGTCTGAGTATTAGTCATGCTCTGAATCGCGATGGGGTGATGCCCGCCAACTGCTACGTTCCCGACTTGAACTATGCGAGTCTCTCTGCGCATGCTCTAAACCTAAAAGATATTCAACCGGCGCAGGTCGCCAAATGTCACTAGCACAATCAGTACCATAAGCAGCACGAAGCCGATGAGGTGGATCATGTTCTCTTTCTCTGGGTCGACAGGTCTGCCGCGCAAACGTTCCAGAGCTAGGAACACTAACTTACTCCCGTCTAGGGCCGGAATGGGTAGGAGGTTAAACAGCCCTAACTGGATACTGATAATAGCTGCAAATGATAATAGATTGGCTATGCCGGTCCGCGCCACTTCGCCCACCATGACGACCATGCCAATGGGGCCCGCTCCTTCTGCGGGTAACCTGCCCGTGAGCATCCGACCAATCACTGACAATATGCGTGCTGTCAACTCCGCCATCTCTCGTATGCCTAAGAAGAGAGCGGTAAAAGGATCAAAGCGCTGATTCTCAGGTGCTACGCCCACCAGCAAGCGGTTCGTAGCCTCATCTCTCTGCGGGGTGACAACCGCAGTCATTTCCTGCCCGCCGCGGCGAAAGGCGAACACCAAGGGCTGCCCGCCGCTGTTGGCGATAGCTCGTTGAAGATCTGCCCAAGTCGCGATGGTTTCGTCACCAATCGTTAGTATCCTGTCCTGCGGCTGCAACCCAGCCTGCGCCGCTGGCCAGCTTTCGTTTACTGTTCCCAGAATAGGCTGGCTCGACGGCACTCCCACAGACATAAAGATAACCGCGAATATTAGCGCTGCCAAAAGGAAGTTCATGAATGAACCGGCAGCAACAAAAGTCATGCGCTGCAGTACAGTCTTTTTGTCGTAGCGACGCGCTGCAGGTATGGCTGCGCCAACTGCGTCCTTTTCCTCACCCGCCACACGCAGAAAACCGCCCACTGGTAGCAGGCGCAGTGAGTACTTGGTTTCCCCTCGCTGCACAGAAATTAGAGCAGGCCCCATGCCTAGGGCAAACTCCTGCACATACATGTTTGCGGCCTTTGCCGCCAGAAAGTGCCCGAGCTCGTGGAAGAACACCAGCACTCCAATAATTACGACAGCAAGTAGAATCACCAACTAGTACACCGCTTTCTGTCTAATAATCGCTTGAGCCTGATTACGCGCCCATGTGTCAACCTCCAGAACGTCGAGAACGGTCTGTGGAGGCGAGGGCAGGTTTGCGGACAGGGCCTCCTCCACGATTGCCTCTATGGCGAGGAAGGGCACCCGCCCAGCTAGGAAGGCATCAACAGCAAGTTCATTGCTGGCATTAAGCACAATTGGATGTGAGCCTCCGGTTCTCCCCGCAGCAATTGCTAATCCCAGACAGCGGAATGTCTCTAAATCTGGCGGAAGAAAAGACCACGTTGTGCCCTGCCAGTTGTTTAGGACATATTCCGCCGGCCACCGTTCGGGATAGGACAGCGCGAGCTGAATCGGAATCCGCATATCCGGACGGCTGCATTGGGCTAGTTGGGAGCCGTCTACGTACTCAACTATAGAGTGCACAATGCTTTCCGGATGAACCAAAACCTCAATGTGCTCATAGGGAAGGCCAAACAAGTGATGCGCTTCAATAATCTCCAAACCTTTATTCATTAATGTGGCTGAATCTACGCTTATCTTGCGTCCCATGCGCCAAGTGGGATGTTGCAAAGCATCACCTGCGGTCTGCGCGGCGAGCAGAGAGCGCGGTTTGCCGAGAAACGGGCCGCCGGAGGCTGTAAGAATCAACCTCTTTACATCTGATGCGTGCCACCCCCGCAGTGCCTGCCAAATGGCAGAGTGCTCACTATCTACGGGTACAAGTTCCCCTCCATGTCGCCTGACCGCTTTTAGGAGCAGAGGACCTGCAGCCACTAGGGCTTCTTTATTGGCAAGCGCTAGACGAACGCCTTGTTCTGCGGTCGCGAATACTGCCCGAAGGCCCGCCATGCCGCTCGTAGCTGCGACCACGACATCCGCGGGTGAGTTTATCACCAGATCTACAGCGGCGGACTCGCCTGCAAACACGGTGAGACCCGGGAACTCCAGATGAAGTGCGCGCGCACTGGCTGTGTCGCGTATGGCGACAAAGGTGGGAGTGAACTCTCGCACTTGCGCCTGCAGTAATGCCAAGTTGCGCCCGGTGCCCAGTCCCACTATCCGCAGTCGATGGGGATGGCGACGCACAACATCAAGAGTGTTTGCGCCTATGGAACCCGTGGAACCTAGAACTACGATGTCCTTCATAGTGTTATCGCCGTCCATATCCAATAGACCGCAGTTGCCGAGAACATTAACGAGTCGAATCTGTCGAGGACGCCGCCATGCCCCGGAAGTAGAGTGCCTGAGTCCTTTACGCCCACATATCGTTTCAGCGCCGATTCCGCAAGGTCGCCCAACTGCCCGACCACGCCCACTAATATACCTAGGGCTATGGCCCCGGTCAGAGCTATACGCAAGTAGTCGTGAACTAGGGCAAAGACAAGCACGCTGCCGAGTAGCCCCCCGAGTGCCCCTTCTACGCTCTTCTTGGGCGAAATGTCCCGCCAAGGTCGCAAACGCCCGAACTGCACCCCAATAAGGTAAGCGAAAGAGTCATAAGCCCATACCCCGACAACAGCTGCAAAGGCCCATATGAGGCCCGCCTCCGCACGCAGGAGGAGTAAATTCCCAAGGAGAAGAGAAGGATATAGGGCTGCCAGCAGATTAGCCCCCACTTCGGCCAAACTGAACGCGGGGAACGTAATCAGCTGACGAACCAAGAGCGCGGCGCACAGGGCCACAACCAGCTGCAACCCGAGCCATACTGCTCCTGCATGCACTGCCCACAAATAAAGTATGGGAAACCAATAGACTAAGGAACTCGTAGCGATGCTCTTAGCCCGTAAGAAGTTCTGCATCTCTACTACGGCTATAATTGCAAGCACCATCGTTAGAAGCGTCAGTGGCAGGGCACCTGCATAGATTGCGACAAGGAAAATGGGAAGACCTACTAGCCCCGTAAGAACCTGAGTAAGCACAGGTAACCCCCTATCGCTATAATCCTCCCCGCCTGACGCTGCGACCGCGATACTCCTCAATGACTCGAACAAGGTCGTTGCCATCAAAGTCTGGCCAAAGCTTATCTACGAAGAATAGTTCTGTGTATGCCAATTGCCAAAGAAGGAAGTTGCTGATGCGCCTTTCGCCGCCCGGGCGAATAAGCAGCTCCGGGTCAGGCAGTTCCGCAGTGTATAAGCCAGTGGCAAAGTCAACCTCGTTGCCCATAATGCCATAGCGCTCCATAAACAGGCGCGCGGCTCTCACAATCTCTGCCCGCCCGCCGTAGTTAAGAGCAAGACTGACGGTAAGTCCAGAGGCGTTCTGCGTTGCCGCTACAGCCTCCTCAACAACGTGACGTGTAGCCAGCGGCAGTCCATTGATGTCACCTAACACTTTTAGGCGCACATTTGCCTCTTCCAGTGCAGGGCGCTCCCTGCGCCAGAACTCCCCCGGCAAACTCATGATGAACTCCACTTCTGCGGCAGGACGCTTCCAGTTCTCGGTCGAAAACGTATACAGAGTAAGATACTTTATGCCAAGCCGCACAGATTCCTTAATGACACGTCGAGTGCTCTCTAGACCTGCGCGATGCCCAGCCGTGCGCGGCAAGCCGCGTCGCTCCGCCCACCGGCCGTTGCCGTCCATGATGATAGCTATATGTGAGGGCAAGGGACTCGCGTCTGACGCGGGAAGTGAAACTTTACGCCGGAACATTCTTATGCCTTCCTCCTGTAGCATAATCCCCCCACTTTGGGGGAGTGCGCTACACCTCCATGATTTCCGCCTCTTTGGCCAGTAGCACCTCGTCCGCCTCTTTAATGTACTTGTCTGTGAGCTTCTGTACTTCCTCTTGACCTTTTTTGGTCTGATCCTCGGAGGCGCTGCCATCTTTTTCGAGCTTCTTCACCAGTTCATTGGCGTCCCGGCGTAAATTACGGATAGCCACTCTCGCCTCTTCCGCTTTCTTCTTCGCTACTTTCACCAGCTCGTTGCGCCGCTCGGTAGTTAGGGCAGGGATAGACAAGCGTATCAAGGCCCCATCGCTGTTAGGGGTAAGTCCTAAATCGGATTTCTGAATCGCCTTCTCAATCGGCTTGAGCAATGCCTTATCCCAAGGTTGAATAACGAGTGTGCGCGCATCAGGCACAGTAACACTGGCAATTTGGTGTACGGGTGAGGGCACACCGTAGTACTCCACCACTAACTTCTCAAGCAGTGCAGGCGTAGCTCTGCCGGCACGCAGCCCCCCTAGTTCCTTCTGTAGGGACTGCACCGATTTCTTCATTTTGTCCTCGATTTCTCTTAGTACATCCTTAATCAATTGGCATCATCCCTCCTGATGAAAGTTCCCACATCTTCACCCATCACCGCGCGTTTAACGTTTCCGCGTTCAGCTAGACTGAAAACCATAATCGGAATGCCGTTGTCCATGCAGAGCGAGGTAGCCGTGGCGTCCATCACGCGCAGGTTACGTTGCAAGACCTCTATGTAGCTCAGCTCGGCAAAACGTTTGGCGTTGACATTTAGATGAGGGTCACTGTCGTAGACGCCGTCTACTTGCGTGGCCTTGAGGATTATCTCTGCGCCAATTTCCGCTCCGCGCAAAGCTGCGGTTGTATCCGTTGAAAAGAAGGGGTTGCCTGTGCCTGCCGCAAAAATCACGATGTATCCCTTCTCCAAGTGAGTGATAGCCTTGCGCCTAATGTAGGGCTCGGCAATCTGTTTCATCTCGATCGCAGTCTGCACTCTAGTCGCTACGCCTAGTTTCTCGATAGCATCTTGCAGAGCCAACGCATTCATTACGGTAGCCAGCATCCCCATGTAATCCGCTGTGGCACGGTCTAGGCCCTCGCTGCTTCGAGGAGCGCCCCGCCACAGATTTCCCCCTCCAACGACTACCGCCACATCGACTCCCAAATGCCTAATC
>QLUS01000079.1 GCA_018725535.1 Bacillota bacterium | reverse complement strand
GCCATGGGACCTAATGTGGCTGGCGTAATCGGGTCGGCTGTCGCGGCAGGCGTCCTGTTGTCGATGCTACAATAGGGAAACGACATGCGAATCCCGGTAGGTATCTCAAGCCGCCACCTCCACTTGTCGCGAGAGCATTTAGCTCTGTTGTTTGGCCCGTACTACGAACTTGGCGCGCAGAAACCCCTGCGTCAGCCCGGGCAGTATGCGGCGCTTGAGACAGTCACTTTGGTGGGATCGAAAGGGCAAATCGAAGGCGTACGGGTCTTAGGCCCGACACGCGCCTCCACGCAAGTGGAGATTAGCCGCACTGATGCGGTGAGACTAGGAATAAAGCCGCCGGTACGCGAATCCGGCGACCTAAAAGGGGCGACCGATGTAGTTATCCGTGGGCCGGCAGGCGAGGTTGTTGCACGCGAATCCACGATACTCGCTTGGCGCCACATGCACTTGCATACCGCCGAAGCGAAAGAGCTGGGACTAGAGAGCGGTGCGTCTGTCAGCGTGTCTGTACTAGGCCCGCGTGCTCTAACCTTTCACAACGTGATTGTGCGGGTGAATCCGCAGTTTAGGGCGGAGTTCCACATTGATACCGATGAGGCGAACGCCTGCGGCTTGATAAACGGGGATGCTGTAGAGTTAAGCGCTGTCTGACCGTACTAAAGCCCCACCTTAAATCCTTCGCCTAGAACTTCATGCGCGTCTGTTACGACAACAAATGCGTTCCTGTCAATTTCAAGGACTACTCTCTTGGCGCGGGTGAGCTCTGTTCTCCCCACGACGCAAAACAGGGTAGTTCTTTCTTGCTTACTGAAGGCCCCCTTGCTCGGGAGCAAGGTCACGCCCCTTCCGATTTTGTGCATGAGCGCGGCGGCAATAGTCTCCCCTTGGTTCGAGACCACAAACATAGCCTTAGCGGAGTACAGCCCCTCCTGCACGACATCGATAGTCTTCGTGCAGACAAAGATGGCAATCAGCGCGTACATCGCGTATTCCGCAGAAAACAAAATCCCGGCCACAATAACCACCAACGCGTCAATTGCCAGCAGAGCGTCACCAAGGCTGATGCCGCTGTAGTGGGCGGCCAGTTTAGCGGCGATATCAGTGCCGCCGGTCGTGCCACGAAAACGAAACACTATCCCCATACCGATGCCCGTAACCACGCCGCCGTATAACGCCGCGAGCAAAGGGTTGGTAGTTAGGGGGGAAAGGCCTTGCGTAAGGCCGACAGCTCCTACCGTGGCTAGAGTCCCAAGTACGGTGTAGGCACCAAATCGTACACCAAATACGCGTGACCCGACAACAAGGAGTGGGACGTTGATGGCGAGCAAGACCAAGCTAGGTGAAATGCCAATCAAGTGCACCAAGATTGTCGCTATGCCGCTAGCTCCCCCTGCCGCGATGCGGTTAGGGATAAGCAGCGCGTTTAGGCCTAGCGCCACTAATACAGCGCCACACACAATCCCAATATAGTCCTTAACATTGCGAGTCATATTTCGCCACCTTCCAGACACTGAAGCAAACGCTCTGCCACACAGCCTTGTGCTTATTATTGTACCATATGTGCACCTCTGGCTTTACTCCCAAGGCTGAGCGCTTAGCGACGGTCAGTTCAGAAAGATGCAAAAATTATTTTGGGCTTTTGTGTCTTTTCGCTCCGGTTCGGGTGACAGGTGAACGGGGGTGTTGTTCAAAGAAGCGTTGTGGGTTGAGGGCTACGGTCGACTTGCAAGAAACCATTTTTGCGAAATTACTTGAAAGAAGGGGATTATGCAATGTCACCATTCATGGGAGAAGTTATCGGCACAATGATTCTCATTATCCTTGGCTGTGGCGTGTGTGCGGGTGCCAGTCTCAAGAAAGCATACTCTAACAGCCCAGGCTGGGTGGTCATAGCGCTGGCGTGGGGGCTAGCGGTGACCATGGCAGTTTTTGCTGTCGGGGGCATCAGCGGTGCTCATATCAACCCAGCAGTAACCATAGCGCTAGCCGTTAATGGTACCTTTGATTGGGCGGATGTGCCAGCGTACATTCTCGCCCAAATGCTAGGCGCGATTATCGGTGCAGCGTTGGTTTTCTGTCACTATTTGCCACACTGGAAAGCAACCGACGACCCAGGCACCAAGCTAGGGATATTTTCTACCGGTCCAGCCATTAAGAGCACATATGCCAACCTCTTCAGCGAAGTATTCGGCACGTTTGTGCTGATCCTTGGCTTAATGTTCATCGGCGCAAATCAGTTTACACAGGGACTGACTCCTATAGTCGTGGGTCTCTTGATTGTAGCCATTGGCATGTCCTTAGGTGGAACCACCGGTTACGCCATTAACCCCGCTCGCGATCTTGGCCCTCGCATCGCCCATTTCCTGCTGCCCATTCCCGGCAAGGGCGATTCAAACTGGGGGTATGCATGGATTCCGGTTGTTGGTCCAATCATTGGCGGGGCCTTTGGCGCAGTTTTCTATCAAGCTGTGTTTCAAGGCGAATTTACGACTGTATTCTGGGTGTTAGGTGCTGTGGTTGTCGGCATTTTAGGCATGGCCTACACTACCGGTAAAGATGCATATGTGGAAAAGGATTCTGCCAAGCGCTCAGCCTAACGGCTGCCCGAATAGCCCGTGATAAGGAGAGTGTAGAATGAGTAAGAAGTATGTTTTAGCGCTTGACCAAGGGACGACCAGCTCGCG
The DNA here is from genome assembly GCA_018725535.1 of Bacillota bacterium. Classification (GTDB taxonomy): domain Bacteria; phylum Bacillota; class UBA994; order UBA994; family UBA994; genus UBA994. The sequence goes on along the minus strand of QLUS01000079.1, from coordinate 4,837 downwards.
AGCGATTCTCTTTGACGAGGAATCCAACATTGTCTCTGTGGCGCAGAAGGAGTTCACGCAGCATTTCCCACGTCCTGGCTGGGTGGAACACGATGCCGAAGAGATCTGGAGCACACAAATTGGCGTAGCTGGAGAAGCCGTCGCCAAAGCTGGTGCTAACCCTACTGACATTTCGGCGATAGGCATTACCAATCAACGTGAGACTACCGTCGTATGGGACAAGAAGACGGGTAAGCCCATCTACAACGCCATTGTGTGGCAGTCACGCCAGACGATGGATATTTGCAATGACATTAAGGCCAAAGGTCTAGAGCCTATGTTCCGCGCCAAGACCGGTTTGGTGGTGGATGCGTACTTTTCCGGTACCAAGGCCAAGTGGATCCTCGATCACATCGACGGGGCGAGGGAACGTGCGGAAAAAGGCGAGATCCTTTTCGGCACTATCGACACATGGCTTGTCTGGAAGCTTAGCGGCGGGAAAATTCACGTTACCGACTACTCTAACGCGTCGCGCACACTCATGTACAACATCAGGGAGCTAAAGTGGGACCCCGAAATCCTAAAGATTCTCAATGTGCCCATGACTATGCTGCCATCCGTGCGTCCATCGAGCGAGGTGTATGGCAACACCGACCCCAACGTCTTCCTTGGTGCGTCAGTGCCTATTGCGGGCGCGGCAGGTGACCAGCAAGCCGCTCTCTTCGGACAGGCCTGCTTCAATCCGGGTATGGCCAAGAACACCTATGGCACAGGCTGTTTCATGTTGATGAACACGGGCGAGAAGGTCTATGAATCCAAGAACGGTCTTCTGACGACAATCGCTTGGGGACTTGACGGCAAAGTGGAGTACGCTTTAGAGGGTAGCATTTTCGTCGCCGGTTCCGCCGTACAGTGGCTGCGTGACGAACTTAAGCTCATCGAGTCTGCTCAGGATTCCGAGTATTTTGCCCAGAAGACGAAGGATGCCGAAGGCGTATATGTGGTGCCCGCGTTTGTGGGGATGGGAGCGCCGTATTGGGACATGAAGGCCCGCGGTGCCATTCTAGGCCTGACGAGGGGAACAACCAAAGCGCACGTAGTCCGTGCGACACTCGACTCCATGGCCTATCAGACCAAAGATGTACTTAGTGCCATGGAAGCTGACTCCGGCATTAAGCTTAAAGCGCTCAAGGTAGACGGCGGCGCGGTTATGAACGGAGTTCTAATGCAGTTCCAAGCTGACGTGCTTGATGTTCCGGTTGACCGCCCAGAAGTCACGGAGACCACCGCGCTAGGCGTTGCCTATCTTGCCGGCCTTGCCGTAGGCGTTTTGAAGAGCAAGGACGAGCTTGTAAACAAATGGCAGCTCAACAAGCGCTTTACCCCTGGGATGCCAACTGCGGAACGTGAACAGCTTTACAAGGGGTGGAAAAAGGCCGTAAAGCGCGCCCTAGACTGGGACTGGGAAGAGTAGTTTCGCTCGAGGTTTTGGACTTTCCGGCAGTGCAGCAACTACGCGCTGCCGGAGCCCCCTTAAAACAGGAAGGAAGTTAGCCATGGTATCACCAGCCGCTGCCAAGATTGTAGGTACCCAACCCATAGTCCCTGCTCCGCGAAACGTCGAGAACTTCCGGCTTGCCCTAAGCAGTACGCCTGCCACAAGCGTCATTGCCCTCTTTAGCGACATTAACGACTTGCCCGGCCTTATCGCCGAAGCTGGTAAATGGCGAAAACGCTTGATCATTCACTTTGACCTCTGTGACGGTCTGGGCAAGGATCGCGCTGGGCTAAAAATGATTGCGCGGATGGGGGTTACGGCCTTTGTAACCACTAAGACCCAACTGGTGCGACTAGCGCAGGAAGAGGAGCTTTTGGTTATCCAACGGATGTTCCTAGTGGACTCGGAGTCCCTGCGTACCGGGCTTAACTTACTGAAGAACACACGGCCTGATATGCTGGAAGTATTGCCCGCGGTAATCCCAGCACCAATCATCGCTAATTTGCTGACTCAGACGCGCTTGCCAATTATGGCGGGAGGCTTGCTCTCCACACACGAAGAGATTTCGCGTGTGCTTAAGAGCGGAGTGACTGCCGTGAGTACAAGTCGTCCTGAGCTGTGGACATAGGCTTAGGCCCATATAGAAAACTTTGGCGGACGGAGATTGAGAGACGGTCCCTTAAATGTGGAGGAAATAGATTTGACAAACGAAGCACGGGCCGACGTAGTCATTATCGGGGGCGGAGTAGTCGGTGCCGCCATAGCGCGCGAGCTTTCGCGTTACAATTTGTCTATGTCCTACTGGAAAAACATCCTGACCTAGCTATGGGCACATCCAAGGCGAACAGCGGCATCCTTCACGCTGGGTTTGACGCAGCCCCCGGAACAAAGAAAGCCTTGTTTAATGTGCGAGGCAATGTGCTGTATCGTCAGCTGGAGGCGGAGCTTGGCATCCGACTGAAGTGGATTGGCTCACTTGTGGTCGCACTGGAGCATGACAACTTGCGTGTGCTCGAAGAGTTACTCTGCCGGGGTAAGGAGAATGGAGTCCCTAGACTCGAGATACTTTCAAGGGACGGCCTGCTTGACAGGGAACCGAACCTTGCGCACGGAGTATTAGGTGCTTTGTGGTCTCCCACAGCAGGAATTGTATCCCCATTTGATGCTACCCTAGCACTCGCTGAAAATGCCGTGCACAACGGTGTCAAGGTTCTGCTGGAACAGGAGGTAGAGCAGGTCCTAGTTGAGCAGGGTAGAGTAGCGGGAGTTGTCACGGATCGGGGCATCATCGAAACGCCATACGTAATCAATGCCGCTGGTGTGCACGCAGGTAGCGTAGCGGCCTTAGCGGGGGATGAAAGCATCGCGATTACCCTTCGCAAGGGTGAATACCTGCTATTTGACACGTCGCGTGGCGATTGCGTAAGATCAGTGCTCTTTCCGACGCCGACTAAGGTGTCCAAAGGCATAGTCATCGGACCGACGGTGCATGGGAACTTGTTTATCGGGCCAAACGCTCTGGATGTTGCTTGCCCAGACGATGTGGGAACTACGGCAGGGGGAATGTCCGAAATCATCGAGGGTGCCAGGAAACTCATCCCCAATCTGGGGCTTGGATCTGTAATCACGCAATTTGCAGGATTACGGGCGGTGGCAGCGCACGACGACTTCATTATCGGACCGTCGTCATTTGTTCGCGGTCTTATTCACGCTGGCGGAATTCAGTCACCTGGCCTCACGGCTGCCCCTGCTATTGCTGAAGCCGTGGTAGAGATTCTTCGCGACGATGGGCTATCCCTTACCCCCAATCCACGCTTTGTGCCGGTACGCCAGTCGCGCCTAAGCTTTAAGGAACAGAACTATACGACTAGGCAGCGCAGCTTCAGGCTAAACCCTCTGCATGGACGGATTGTCTGCCGCTGTGAGACTGTGACGGAGGCAGAGATCGTGGAGGCGATTCACGTGCCTTGCCCGGCACATACTCTTGACGCTGTCAAAGTGCGCACGCGCGCGGGTATGGGCCGCTGTCAAGGGGGGGTTCTGCGGTCCGCGCGTGTCAGCGCTGCTAGCAAGAGAGTTGGACACGCCACTAAGTTCCGTACGCAAGGATAAGGCCCAGTCTTTCCTGTATCGCCCCCGGCGCGGTGGAGAGCCCACGCCGGAAGTAATCCCCAAGTTTGATGTAGCGGTGATCGGCGGTGGACCGGCTGGTATGGCGGCGGCACTTGCAGCGCGGGAACGCGGCGCGAAGCGAGTTGTGATCATTGAACGGAATCGCGAACTAGGCGGCATCCTTAATCAGTGCATACACAACGGTTTTGGCCTACACCGCTTCAACGAAGAGCTAACCGGCCCCACTTACGCGCAGCGATACATCGACGAGGTGCAGGCCGACCCCGCCATTACCGTTTGTCTAGACACGATGGTGCTGGAGATAAAGCCGAAGTATAGTGTATTTGTTTCCAGTGCGTCGCGTGGCCCTCTCGAGATTGCCGCGCGCGCCGTGGTGCTGGCTATGGGTTGCCGCGAGCGAACCCGCGGAGCCATTAGGATTCTGGGGATCACCCGGCAGGCGTCTTCACCGCCGGTGCTGTGCAGCGCATAGTCAACATGGAGGGATTCCTCCCCGGCAGCCGCGTAGTAGCGCTGGGTTCAGGCGACATTGGCCTGATTATGGCAAGACGGCTAACGCTTGAAGGAGCCAAAGTGCTGGCAGTAGTTGAGATTATGCCTTACTCCAATGGCTTAACCCGTAATATCGTGCAATGCCTAGAAGACTATGATATACCTCTATATCTCTCCCATACCGTAGTTGAAGTTCACGGCAGAGACCGCGTAACCGGGGTGACAGTGGCCAAGGTAGATGGGAACAAGTCCCCTGTGCCCGGAAGCGAGTTCTTTTTGGACTGCGATTGCCTGCTGCTGTCGGTGGGGCTTATCCCCGAGAACGAGCTGCCGCGCGCAATGGGAATTAAGCTTGACCCCGAAACATCAGGGCCGATTGTCGATCAGTTTCGTCACACTTCGGTGCCGGGAGTGTTTGCGGCGGGGAACGTCTTACACGTTCACGACTTGGTTGATTTTGTCTCTGCGGAGAGCGAAATCGCTAGGCGGGCGGCCGCTGATTTCGCAGCAGGCAGCCTGCTGGCCGAGTACCTCACGCTGGCCGTCAGGGCTGGTGCAGGAGTGCGCTCCGTCGTGCCGCAACATATCGCGCTTATCCCAGGGGCCGTGGGGCAGATACGCCTCTACTTGCGCGCTGCGGTTCCGATGCAAAAGTGCACTCTCACCGTGTCGGGAGGACAGCAAAAGCTCTTAGTAAGGAGATTCCCTGTGGCCAAGCCAAGCGAGATGATCGCA
>QLUS01000078.1 GCA_018725535.1 Bacillota bacterium | reverse complement strand
CGCCATGCAGGTTCAACCAACCACTTATTCTGACTTGACTAAACACAACATCTAGTATGTACCGTAGTCAAGTGGATGACCAGTTAGCCGAATTTGTGGGGGGCGTGTTTTCGTGCTGCAGGCGGTTAACAGCGCACAGGCGACCCTTAGCGGCAGAGCGTTTACTCCGCCGCTACCTACAATTCTAAAGGAAATGAGCCGGTGCCTGACGCCTAGGTTTGCTGAGGTAGTGATACGTGCACGATGAACCCGTCTGCATAAGGGGTGCGGTTTTAGGCAAGAACTAGCAAGACATTTCCCAAAAGAAGGGGTTCTATGACTTGCCTGGCGTAGACCTAACCGCGGAGCTTGAAGGGGTTAAAGAGAACATATGTCAACTTTTCGTCGCTGTGCCTCTCGACGTTACCGGGAGAAGTGCAACGGGACTGGTCATGCCGCAGGGGAAGATGTTGCGGCCTAGAGTGTTGCTCTGCGTTGGTTATGCTCTGGGGGGGGGTGCCGAGAGAAGCTTATTGAGTGCGCTACAGCCGTCGAGCTACTACATTGGGCTTCTCTCATCCACGATGATGTGATTGACAGTGCAGAAGTTAGACGCGGGAAAGCCACTAATGGCGTGTATGGCAACAAGAATGCCGTCCTGTGGGGCGATTTTTGTTTTGCCAACGCTCTGCGCTACGTGGGGAAACTCGGTGAGGCAGGAGTGCTTGAAGTTGGCGAAGCCGTCGCGAGGATGGTTAGAGGGGAACTTAGACAGCTCATGTCTATGGGCAATCTCACGCTCTGTACCAAGGAATGCCTTGAACAGAGCAGGGGCAAGACGGGAGCCCTCTTGTCTCTCGCGGTAAAACTCGGTGCGACGGTGGCGCGAGTGCCCTACACCATTCGTGCTCTTGCGGGAGAGTTTGGAGAGCGGTTTGGCATTGTCTTTCAGATGAGAGACGATTATCTCGACTATTTTGGGGAGACCAGCACGCTCGGTAAAGTTGCCGGCAAGGATATGTGCGAAGGAGTAGTTACTTTGCCCCTATTGCTAGCGGCTCAGATGAACCCAAAGCCTGATATAATGCGACTTTTTGCGCAGCGTGCCTTGGCTGTCGAGCAATTGCCTGTAGTGCAACGGTGGATTGCGGAGTCTGGTGCAGAGCAAATATTTCTGCAGATGATGCGGGAACAGGGAGCCTTAGCTATCGCTGCGCTGCGCTGTCTGCCGCAGAGCACCTATCGCGACGCTCTTGTTAACTGCGTACAGGAAGTAAGCAATTTTGAATCGCACTTGTAGCAGACGAAACAAAGCATGGAGCTGAAAAAATACCTTGACAGCAAGGCGCAGTTCATTCATTATCGTAGTGTATGGTGCTGATATATATGATCCCGCATTTCTGACATAGATGGCATAATGTGTCAATAGAATGCCTAGCTCATGAACTTGCAGGGACATATAGATAAAACATAAGGAGGAATAAGCGTGCAAAAAAGAAACACCAAATTACTAGTCGCCGCGGTTGTTGCCCTCGTCCTCATCGTTGCTTTGGTCTTTGTTTTGCCCGGAATGCTCCGTGAGCCAGAGCCCGCACCCGTTGCCTTTAGAGTAGGGGTGGTCCTATCGGTAGGCGGCAGGGGAGACTATTCTTTCAATGATGCCGCCATCGCAGGTCTGGAGAAGGCTAGGGCTGAACTCGGCATAGAATTCCGTTATCAAGAGCCCAGAGAGGTTCCTCAGATGGAGGAGTTTCACCGCCTTTTTGCTCAAGAAAGAATGGATCTGATCATTGGCATTGGATTCCTCCAAAATGCTGCCATCACTAAAGTCGCCGCAGAATTCCCCCTCCAGAAGTTTGCTGTTGTAGATACAGTGATAGATTTGCCTAATGTCAAGTCGATGGTCTTTAGAGAGCACGAAGGTTCTTTCTTGGCCGGGGCCTTGGCCGCTATGTTGACTACAACTAATAACGTAGGCTTTGTGGGAGGCATGCAGATCCCTCTCATTGCTAGGTTCGAGAAGGGCTTTGCTCAAGGGGTAGAGCATGTCAATAGGCTACGCAACAAGGGAGTCGTGGTGCAATCCGCTTACATTGGAACTACGGGCGCAGCCTTTAGAGATCCCGTGCGCGGCAAAGAGCTAGCCTTAGCTCAGATAGCCCGGGGCGCTGACATCATTTATCACGCTGCGGGTGGTAGTGGCCGAGGCGTATTTGAAGCTGCCAGCGAAAAGGGAGTTAAGGCCATCGGCGTTGATTCCAACCAAAACTGGGTAAAACCGGGCAACATTATTGCCAGCATGCTCAAGCGCGTGGACGTAGCCGTTTTCAATGCCGTCAAAGCGACTAAAGAAGGCGCTTTTGTCGCCGGAGTGAGTTCCTTTGGGGTTAAAGAGGGTGGTGTTGGCTTAACTGACCTCGCTGCTGTTACAGATGTAGAAAAAGCTGCTCTCAAGAACGACGCAGCCCAAATTGAGAAGATTCAGCAGATGAAAAATGCGATTCCGGCCGATGTACGTCAACTTATTGTAGATTTGACGGCACAAATCGCCGATGGTAGAATCGTAGTCCGTTCAGAGTAATTTAGGCGCAAATTCCCAGTCTGTCAAATACTAGGAAGCGGGAGAAGAATACCATGCAACCCATCTTAGAAATGCGGCATATTTCTAAGAGATTTCCTGGAGTGTTGGCTAGTGACAACGTTAACATTAGCTTGTTCCCCGGCGAGATTCTCGCCATTATCGGGGAAAATGGCGCTGGCAAGTCTACTTTGATGAACATTCTCTTCGGACTATACCAACCCGATGAGGGCCAAATCTTCATCAAGGGCGAGCCAGTGAAAATTCTGAACCCAAATCAAGCGATTGCGCACGGCATAGGTATGGTTCACCAGCATTTTATGCTGGTGAGCCCTTTTACTGTTGCGGAAAACATTGTTCTGGGTGCCGAACCGCGGCGAGGATTGTCCTTAGACATTAACAAGGCCAAAAAGGCTGTCTCAGAGGTTTCCCATCGCTACGGTCTACGCGTCAAGCCTGAGGCCACCATAGAGGAATTGCCTGTAGGAGTACAACAACGGGTCGAGATTCTTAAAATACTCTATCGAGGTGCCGAGATTATAGTGCTAGATGAACCGACGGCAGTGCTTAATCCCCAAGAGATAAAGGAGCTCTACGCCATTATGCAGAATCTCACCTCACAGGGCAAAAGCATTATTTTCATTACGCACAAGCTTAACGAAGTCACGAACATTAGCCAGCGCGTCACTGTAATGCGCCGAGGCAAGGTTATGGGCACTGTGGCGACCAAGGACACCTCGCCTGCCGAACTTGCTAATCTTATGGTTGGGCGGCAGGTGCTACTGCAAGTGCAGAAAAATCCGACCGAGGTCGGTAACACTGTTCTGGCGGTAAAAGACTTAGTGACGCAGGATCTAACGGGTGAAAAATTGCTTGATCGAGTCAGTTTTGAGATTAGGGCAGGTGAAATCCTAGGTGTAGCCGGGGTCGAAGGCAATGGCCAGACAGAATTGGTGGAGGTCTTAACTGGGCTACGACGTGCGCATAGCGGTTCGGTGCATTTAAACGGCGCAGAGATCACGAACTTTACTGCTCGCCAGGTCAAGGAGCGCAAGGTAGGACACATTCCCGAGGATAGGCAAAAGAGAGGCCTCGAATTAGATTTTACGGTGCAGGAAAACCTCATCTTTGGTTTTCACTATAAGCCACCTTTCGCAAAACACGGGCTTTTAAATAAACAGGGCATCGCTCAGCATGCCGACAGGATGATCGAGGAATTTGACATCAGAACGCCTAATTCGGAAACAATTACTCGCTCTCTGTCGGGGGGCAATCATCAAAAAGTCATTATAGCACGAGAGATGCATCAAGAGCCAGATTTGTTGATCGCCTCGCAACCTTCGCGCGGGGTCGATATCGGCGCCATAGAGTTTATTCATCGCCGCATTGTCGCACATCGAGATGCCGGTAAGGCAGTGTTGCTCATTTCACCCGAGTTGTCCGAGGTGTTGTCGCTGAGTGACCGCGTGGCTGTTATCTATGAGGGTCAAATCATGGGCATCATGAACAGCAGTGAGGTTACAGAAGAACAACTCGGCCTGATGATGGCGGGAATCCGACCCGAGAATTATCATCCCCTAGAGGAGAGGAGTCCCGTTCATGGCAGATAAAGAGAGAAAAGCATCCGGTCTACGCGAAATTTTAGTCCCGCTAGGGGCTACCGGCCTAGGGCTTGTCGTAGGCGCGGTTATTATAATGACCATAGGTGAGAATCCCTTGCGAGCCTATGCAGCTTTGTTTTACGGCGCTTTTGGTAGTCTCGATAGAATTCTCGGCACGCTTACGCGGGCTACTCCCATTATTATCACGGGTCTGGCCGTCGCGTTACCCTTTAAGGCCGGGCTATTTAACATCGGAGTCGAAGGGCAAATGTTGATGGGGGCACTAGCGGCCGCGGTCGTCGGAAGTAGTTTTAGAGGGCTGCCCATGCTTGTGCACCTGCCCTTAGCCATTGTCGCCGCCATGGTGGGAGGAGGGCTATGGGCTTTCATTCCCGCTTGGTTAAAAGCTAGGCGCGGCATTCATGAGGTCATCAACACCATTATGATGAATTTTATCGCTAATGCCGTCTTGGCTTACCTAGTAGTGGAAGTCCTGCGCACTCCGGGAGAAATGATACCCAAAACTCCACCTATTCTGAGTTCTGCTGTGCTAGCGCGTTTTGGCGACTCTATCCCAGGGATTACAGCTCGCCTGAACATGGGGTTTGTGCTAGCTCTCCTTGCAGCGGTAGCTCTCTACTATCTGCTCTGGAGAACAACGACTGGCTATGAGATTAGAGCGGTGGGGCTCAACCCCAAGGCGGCAGAATATGCTGGCATCGACGTGCCGAGGCGTATCATGTTGGCGATGGTCTTGTCGGGATTGCTCGCCGGGTTGGCGGGTGCTGAGCGCATTCTTGGCTTTGGTCGAACATTGTTCTTGGGGTTTTCCCCGGGGTTTGGTTTTGAGGGAATTGCTGTCGCGCTCCTGGGGCGCAATCACCCTGTAGGCATACTGTTGGCTGCACTTCTCTTTGGAGCATTGTCTAGCGGCGGCATGCGACTAAGTTTTGCGACCGATGTACCATCCGACATCATCGTGGTGCTACAGGCAACGATCATCTTCTTCGTGGCTGCCGACCAGATCGTACGGGCGATAATTTTTCCCAAGAAGAAGGGAGTAGCCTAGGATGGGGACAATTTTTGATATTGCATTTTTAATGGCCACTCTGCGCGCCGCCACCCCTCTAATTATTGCCGCATTAGGGGGAATATTTGCAGAGCGATCGGGCGTAATAAACCTTGCCCTCGAAGGAAAGATGCTCACGGGAGCCTTTGCCGCTGTAGTTGTTTCTTACTATACAAGCAATCCATGGCTGGGGGTATTGGCAGCAGTGCTCACTGCAGCAGGCATGGCCTTTATTTACGCAGTGGCAAGCATTAAATATAGGGCCAATCAAGTGGTCAGCGGTGTGGCCATCAATATGTTGGCGGCAGGCCTCACTGTATTTTTGGTGCAGGTCTTTTTTGGCACAGCTGGGATGAGTCCTGCTGTTACGAGGTTGCCTAATTTGGGGCCTTTTACACCGATAGTGTACCTAGCTCCGCTTCTTGTCGGGATGTCCTTCCTGATTTTATATCGTACGCCGTGGGGTCTACGCATTCGTGCCGTGGGCGAACATCCTAAAGCCGCTGCAACAGTGGGTATTAGTGTTATAAATGTCCGGTACGCCTGCGTGGTAATCAGCGGCATGCTTGCCGGTTTGGCGGGAGCACATCTCTCTATTGGCACTCTCAGTGTCTTCGTGCGGGATATGACGGCGGGGCGTGGCTTTGTAGCCTTAGCCGCCATGATTTTTGGCAAATGGCATCCTCTCGGGGCGCTCGGTGCAGCCCTCTTGTTCGGGTTTTCCGAAGCGCTACAAATGCGTCTGCAGGGTGGGGGCATCCCTAGTCAACTCATCCAAGCCGTTCCCTACATCTTCACCATGATCGTGTTGGCTGGTTTTGTCGGACGGGCCACCGCGCCCGCAGCCCTAGGGGAACCGTTTCGCAATGAGTAAGTGGTACTCGGGCCATGCGGTTTGCCTGATTAGCAGTCTTTCCGGGGGTCTAGACAAGTAGGACTTGCCCCTTTATGATAGTCATAGGATAGGATTGAGGTGATGGGTATTGTTGAATGTGTTGGCTCTTTGCGGCGCTTTTGCTGTGGTCACCGCTATGATGCCACGCGTTTATGGGCTATCAGTGAGATATAATATTGTGGATCACCCCAATCACCGCAAAGTGCATGAGGTTCCCATGCCTTTTGTGGGGGCGGCCCTCTGGTTGGGTGTCACATTGCTGATGTGGGCCCTGCCAATCGAGAGAGAGTTAGCTGTGGGCTTGTCGCTTGGGGGCACCATAGCCTTTGGCGTGGGTTTTGTGGACGACCTTATCAAAAGTCGGGGGGAGATATGCCCGCCGCACCGAAATTATTGGGGCAGATACTTGCCGCCGCCGCGCTCTACGCCGCCGGCGTTCAGGTTCGGTTTTTGTCGGACCCGTTTACGGGAGGACTTTTCTACCTGTCTCCTGTCCTACGTTTTTGGTAACGGTAGTTTGGATGGTAGCCGTCACTAATATCATCAATTTTATGGATGATCTAGATGGGCTTGCCTGTGGAATCGTTAACATTGCGGCTCTTACCATGGGAATTATTGCTTATTTTATGGGTCAGCCTGCTACGCTCACAGTTTCGTTGATGCTAGTTGGCGCGACATTGGCCTTTCTCAGATATAATTTCAACCCGGCACGGGTTTTTCTAGGCGACGGCGGCGCTTATTTCCTCGGTTTTGTTCTGGCTGCGGTGTCCGCTGAAGGTGCTTTCAAGTCAGCGACTTTGGTCGGATTGCTGGTGCCGATTTTGATTTTGGGACTTCCCATTTTTGACACGCTGTATAATATTGCGCGCCGGTGAGGGAGCTTTACCCGCATGCGCGATGCGAGCTCAATTTCAGCAGTCCTTTTGAACTTCTCATTGCGACCATCCTGTCTGCGCAGTGCACGGATCAAAGAGTCAAATATAACGCTCGGGCTGTTTGCTAAATACAAGAACCCCGCGGCATTTACAAGCGCTAGTCTACAGGAGTTAGAAAACGACATTCGCTCTTGTGGACTCTACCGGGTCAAGGCCAAACAGATTGTGGCCTGTTGCCATGCCCTGAGTCGTGATCATAGTGGGCAAGTGCCGATGAGTATTGACGCATTGAGGGCCTTGCCGGGGGTGGGTAGAAAAACGGCTAATGTGGTAGCCTATACCGCCTTTAATCTTCCGGCACTAGGGGTAGATACTCACGTTTTTCGCGTGTCTCGACGTCTGGGAATTGCCCATGCTAAGACACCAGAGAAGGTGGAACGGGAATTGTGCGCCGCGATCATTAGTTTGACAGCCACTCATTGATAGGAGGGACCCGAAACCCTTGCGGCACAGTGCTCCAGGGGTTTTTTATATTTC
>QLUS01000077.1 GCA_018725535.1 Bacillota bacterium | reverse complement strand
TCTAGGTCTGCGCGCGTAAAAAAGCAAATACCAACAGAGCCAAAAAGATAAGTAGCAGAGATAAGGCCAGAGCCACGCCAACATTCCTCTCCTAGGGTTTCATGTAGCATACCCATTCTGCAGAGCACCTACACTAGGAGCGGCTTGGCGGCAAGTCTTTGAGGGAGCAGAGATTAAGCTGCTCTAGAAAAGTGTCGGTCGTCCCGTAAAGAATGGGCCGTCCAACCGCCTCTTTGCGCCCTACTTCGAAGATTAGATTCCTTTCCATTAAAGTCAGGAGGGAGCGCTCACACTGAACTCCGCGCAGTTCTTCTATCTCTATGCGGGTAATAGGCTGCCTATAGGCCACAATCGCCAATACCTCAAGCGCTGGTTTGGATAGACGATATCGCCTTTGACTTGTCAGCTGACTCACCAACTCCGCAGTCTCGGGTTTGGTTACTAGCTGCCACCCATCGGCAACTGCCCGGAGCATTATGCCGCGCAGAGGCTCCTCTAGGCTTGCTTGATAGTCGTCAATCAACAGCGCCAAGTCGTTTGCGCTGATCCCTAAAATGTTACACAGCTTCGTCTCACCGATGGGCTCTGAGGCAGCGAAGAGCACCGCCTCGAGCAAGCCTAATCTGTCAAGCAACGCGCCCCTCCTCCTGTGAGCAAAGGATAAGCTCTCCGCACTCGCTGTCCATGAGCTCCACACGTCCTAGTTTAATCAACTCCAGCAGTCCCAAGAAGACAACGATAATGTGCAGCCGGCTGCTTCCTTGCGGAAAGAGATCAACTACCCGCAATCGGGCTTGGCCACTGAACAGCTCCTCTAGGTACAGAATTGCCTCCGAGACCGTGTACTCCTCCGGCGGAATCTCCCTCGTCAGGGTTCGAGCCTGTTCAAGCATGTGTTGCAGTGCCAACACCAGCGACATCAGCGATGTCTGTAAAACAGGTGGGACACTCGCCTTAGTCTCCACCATGCCACGCGCATATAGACGCGAAGCCTGAAGTGCCAAGTCCTCCAAGGCGTCGGCAGCAGCCTTATAGTCTTGGCCAGCGAACCACACGGCAGGAGTCGAGCGGTCCCCCTCTGGCTCATCTAACGCTACCGCCTGTTCGCAGTCCTCTCGGGCAGGCAGCATAGATTTTGACTTATGCCGCAAGAGGCCGGCGCATAAGACTAATTCCGCGCCAGCGTCATCCACGCTGAGGGGGGAGTCGGGGTCTAGTATCGCCGCAACCACCTGTTCGGCTACTTGCGCAAGGCTTAAGGAATAGACATCTATGCTGCCGTTAAGCACTAGGGTTGTTAGCACCGCCAATGTACCGGCATAAGTTGAACATGAGATGCGAAGCCCGCTCACACCACTATCCCCACCAGTACAAGAATAGCTCGCAGCATCCCAAAAAGCAAAACGTTGGTGATCGGCCTAAGGATGCTCCCAATTAAACCGGTAGCCATAAGACCAATTAGAATAAGGAATCCCCACTGTTGTGCTAAGCTCTGAAAGCTATAGGCATACTTTCGCGGCAGCAAGCTAGCGAGCACTTTAGAGCCGTCGAGTGGAGGGATAGGTAGCATGTTAAAAACTGCGAGAACGACGTTTATGGAAAAACCTGTACTGAGCAGTCGCGCTCCGAATGAGTCCTCCTGCAGGTTGTTCATACTTAGCATCGCCACAAAGACAAACATCAAGAGAAAGGCCGTCACTATGTTGGAGATTGGCCCTGCTAGTGACACCCAGAGTACTCCTTGTCGCTGATTGCGATAGTAGCTAGGGTCAATTTCTACTGCCCTGCCCCAGCCAAAACCAAAGACAAGCAAGGTGATGAGTCCGAGGGGATCGATATGAGCAAGCGGGTTAAGGGTAACACGCTGGTTGTATCTTGGGGTGGGGTCGCCGAGGCGGTGAGAAACCCAGGCGTGAGAAAACTCGTGTACGGTAATCGCCAGTAATAACGATGGCAGCAAAAAAATAAGATTCTGGGGCAGTAGCGACAGTATGTCCAAGTTAATTCCCTCCCTTTAGAGTGCGCTCCAAAAGAACAGCTAGGAACTCAAGCTCCGCCTCTTGCGTGAGGATTTTCCCCGCTAGGCGCGCCTTCTTTAGCTCTGACAGTATACGCCCGATCATGGGACCGGGTGAAATACCGCGCAGTATGAGGTCCTGTCCGCTGACCATGGGACGTTCCGTAACTTTGGCATGTAATTCTCTCAGTTGGCGGAATACACCGGTGCCAAGCAGTGCCGCAATAAGTAACTGCGCTTCGACAGAGAGCTCCTCAATCATCAGCCAGATGTCCGACAGGGGAGATTTCCCTTCTTGGAAAGCGCGTGAAACCATTTCGGCGTGAGAGGCAACTTCGAGGCACACATCGCGCGTTTTACGCGGCAACTTCAGAGACTCAACTAGCGCGGACCACTCAGAGAATGGCCTGTACATAAGAATCACTGCCATGTAGACGGCAAACTGGTCAAGCATGATGCCGAGGCTCTCTTGGGCGATACCGCGCATAATCCTAATCTGTTGGTCGCTAAGCATAAACTTAGGCAGCACGTGCGGCCAGACGCCAAGCTCATCCATGCGCAGAACAGAGCGCGATGCTGCTGGCTCGCTTAACATAAACTGCAGCTCGTCGCGTAGTTTCTCGCGCGACACCTTCTCCAGCACCCCGTTTTCCAAGGCATTGCGCAAGAAACGTTCCGTTTGCTCTTCAAGCCGAAACCCATACCGCTGCTCAAAGCGAATTGCCCGGATGATACGGGTGGGGTCTTCCACAAAACTGAGATTGTATAACACACGTACCAAACCTTGTGCGAGGTCATCCCGCCCGCCAAAGAAGTCAAGCAGCTTACCGAACTGACCTTGGTTGAGCACCACTGCCAGAGTGTTAATGGTAAAGTCCCTGCGATACAGGTCTTGGCGGATACTGGCGTTCTCTACATCGGGAAGAGCTGCGGGCATGGCATAAAACTCGGTACGAGCCGTGACAAAGTCAATGCTTTCACCCTGCGGCAGCGTGACGGTAGCCGTCCCAAACTTTGGGTGTTCTACGCATGCTGCGCCAAGGAGCTTGGAAATACGTTGGGCCAAAGGTATGGCGGCTGGTTCGACAACCACGTCTACATCGACATTCTCATGCCCAATGAAAATGTCGCGCGCTAAGCCGCCAACCAGATAGGCACGCGCACCCTGACGGTCGGCTTCTTGCCCGATGAGCAGCAGTAACCCCATGGTTCTTTTGCCTATGTGTGTCTCTAAAGCTGCCGTGACATTCTCATCTCCAAGCGTCTCCTCGTCGGGACGTGAACGGTAGGTAGCTTGATACCAATGCGGATAGCTCTTGCCGTGCAGGGTGCGCAGCACATCGGTGCGAGTGACAATGCCAATTACGCCGCCACTTGCATCCACTACGGGCAGGCGCCCGATATCCTTGGTTATAAGCATACGTTGCACTTCTTCTAGTGAGGCATCGGCAGATACAACTACTACTTGTGAGGACATAAAGCCCTTGACCGGAGCGTTTTCTAGTCCGTGGTGGTTGGCTTTGTCGAGGTCACGGCGTGAGATAATACCTACCAACTGACCACCTTCAATCACAGGCAAGCCGCTGTGTCCAGACCGCAACATTAACTGACCGGCCTCGGCCATCGTTGTGGCCGGGGTGACGCTCCGAACGGGCGTACTCATGATATCACGGGCTCGCAGTGGTGGTTGGATAATTTCCTGAAGCAGGTTTTCGATCTGAGTTACAGTGACGAGCGATGCATCCTTGAGAGTGGCTGAGGCTGCTTGCGCATGACCGCTACCACCTAAGCGCTGCATAAGCTTTTGCATGTCTATGCGGTTACTCTTGCTTCTGCCTACTATATGTACTCTGCCATCCATGTTTACTATGGCAATGCAGGCATCGCAATCGTCAATCTCTGCTAATTTGCCGGTCAGCACAGCCAAGCCGTCTACGTATTCGCTTACCTCACACGTAGTCAGCTTCACTTTTGCATCCTTCACCATCATATCCTGCGACGAAGCCAGTAGTTCCTCAAACAAGGAGCGCTGCCCGTCAGACAGGGGACTACGCGTATAGGCGGCTATGACTTCAAGGTTGGCCTGCTGGGCTAAGAGAAAGGCAACAGCTGTAGCATCACGGGCAGTCGTATAACCCGCTGTCAGGCATGCGGTATCGGAGTAAATGGCCGTTGCCAAGACCGTAGCCACGCTAGGCGTTAGGCTAATCTTTCTCGCGGCAATTTCCTCCACCAGCAACGTAGTGGTTGCGCCTACGGCCTCAATATGTGTAGTAGCCCACTCGGGCAGCAGCGCTTGCCGCGGATGGTGGTCGATGATCGTTAGTTTCACATCGGAGCGCGCAAACAAAGGCTTCAGCTTGCCGATGCGATCCGCGCTCTGGGTATCGACAACCACCAAATGCGTTACTTCCTGCACGTTAACATGCTCTTGTAGCGTCAGGTTAAGGCTGTCTTTGTACAGCGAGTATAGCTCTTTAACCTTCTTGTTGATATGACCCGGGAAGCAGGCCAGTGCCTTCGGTCTAAGCAGTTTGGCAGCCACTAACGAACCTAGTGCGTCAAAATCTGCATTTATATGACAGACAATAACCTCCACCCGCGCACCTCCAACGGCCCATTTTGGCTATTATAGCACATTAAGGGCCGCTAAAGCAGAACGAGGCAGGTTACCCTTTAGGGTTAAATATGAGAGCAACGAAAAAGCCAAAAATAATCGCGGCAGTTATGCCTGAACTAGTCAGATCGAATATGCCGCTTAGCACCCCCCATGGGCCACTTTTGGCTAGTTCATTGAGCGTGCCCTGCACCAACTAATGACCAAAACTGGTGATGGGGGCTTTCGCCCCCGCGCCTGCCCACTCCACTAACGGTCCGTACAACCCTATGCCCGATAGGATTCCCCCGCTGATGACTAAGATCGTGAGAACATGGGCGGGAGTCAGCGGAGTAAGGTCCATCAGTAGTTGACCAACAACGCAGATAAGTCCCCCCACAACAAAGGCCTTAACAAAGATCACAACTTGTCTCCCTCCTATTCCACCAAGCGGTCGTCACACAGTTCAAAGGCTACGGCATGGGCGACACGGTATGGATTCCCCTTGTTGGAAGGTAGTGGGGCTAAGAAGCGTCCCAGCCCCCACGAGCAACACCCGTTTGAGCTTAGCCAGCCTAAACAGCTCCATGATGTGCCCGCAAAATACGACTGCGCTGCATCCGCAACCAGAACCCCCAGCGAACACTTTCTGGC
The DNA here is from genome assembly GCA_018725535.1 of Bacillota bacterium. Lineage (GTDB taxonomy): Bacteria > Bacillota > UBA994 > UBA994 > UBA994 > UBA994. The sequence goes on along the minus strand of QLUS01000077.1, from coordinate 2,285 downwards.
GTGACCTGTCGAACACTAATAATCCGCAGTCCTGCAAGCGCTCTTTCAAGGAAAGCCCTGCTCGATTTAAGAGCTCCTCCGCTAGGCTGTGCCCTACTAATGCCAGATCCCCTGTAAGTACCAGATCATAATGATCCGGGGAGAGCGAGAGATCCCCGAAGTGACGCAGAATAGTGTCAGCGGCGGCCGGAGCCATAGCGGAACCCATATCGAAGGGGTCCTTCCGCCCCAAGTCAATAACTTTGCCGACAGTAAAGTGTGCGACCCGCGGCAAAAGCCCCTGAAAGTAAGCACCAAACCCAAGTAGCAGCGCGCCCGCTCCCGTAACTGTGTACTGGCTGTAGGGCGGGCGTTGCCCTCCGTACTCGGTAGGGAAGCGGTATTGACGTTCACTTGTCCCGTAGTGACTTGAGACTGCGGCGACGGTATACATGCCAAAGCCTCCATCAACGAGCATAGCACCTAGGCCCGTGCTTTCCGCCATCGTCGAACAAGCACCGTAGAGGCCAAGCAGGAGGATGCCAAGGTCTTTCGCCGCGAAGTTGGCTGATATGCACTGATTGAGCAAATCCCCTGCCAGCATAAAGTCCATGTTCTCGCAGGTGAGATGTGCTTTGCCGAGAGCACATTGCACTGTCTCCCTAAGCATAGTGCGCTCGGTCTTCTCCCAGCTGGCTTCTCCATTTAGCATGTCCGGGTAGACAATATCGAAACTGCCCCGCAGCGGGCCTTCACCTTCAAGTGGCCCCACAGAGCAGGCGGCACCGACGACAGCAACCGGGCGACTAAATGCTACTGTCTGTAGACCAATCTTTTTTCTCGCCGGCATGGCTATTTAAGAACGGCGTGAACTGCGCCAACCACAAAAGCTGTAACCGTACCGTAAACGATAATTGGACCGGCCAGTTGGAACATGCGGGAGCCTACGCCTAGCACAAGCCCTTCTCGCTTAAACTCAAGCGCCGAGGAAACGATGGAATGGCAAACCCCGTTACGGGGACACCCGCACCCGCAAATTGTCCGATCACATCCCAAACTCCAAGACCAGTCAACACGCTGGCAATAAGGATTAGTGCGGCGACAGTCGGGTCTCCCGCTTTTTCCTCGGGGAAGCCAAGGCTCACAAAGAGCATCATTAGCACCTGACCAATAACCGAAATAAAACCGCCGACCAGAAACGCGACGATGACGTTGCGAGCAATCGGTATCTTAGTTCGCGTCTTAGCGACCATTTGTTGATACGCCTTTTGTTCGAACTGCTTCCGACGTTCTGCTTGAGTTCTTTTGGCCATCCATTTTACCTCCGCACTTAGTGTGGCCTAAGGGGCAGCATTCATACGACAACAGGGAGAGCGCTCCATGGACGGAAGCGCTCTTTTCTTTATCGGTGGTACTCTACAAGGAAAGCAACCTTGACGTTGGCCTTATACTCCACGATTTGCCCGTTTTCCACGTTGCCCGTGAGATTATATACTTCCACTCCCGTAATGTGGTCCACGGAGCGTGCGGCTTCATGTACCGCGCTTTCCACAGCGTCTTGCCAATTTTTAGGTGATTCGCCGACGAGCTCCAGAATCTTAACGACTTGTGCCATCCTGCACCTCCCTTAGCGGTGAAATAACCGAGTGCACGAGCGTCGCGCCCTGCGGTTGTCCTTCTCGCGAAAGGAATGTAACGTACAGCCACGATAGTGCCGCTATCCCAATAATAGCCATGACCACTACCACCGCTACCGATTTGTGGACAGAACGCACAGCGCTCGACCTCCTCTCAATGATCGTGTCCCAACCATCCTCTAGCATAAATCGTTGGCATCTAACATCCAACCTCCAACTATGCCTAGTATCGGTAGCCACCAGCAGTTTGATGCACTCATAACAAAAGTTGTCGCAACCTCAGCAGTATAGCTTTCTCTAGGCGTGAGACCTGGACTTGACTAATGCCTAACTCAGATGCCACTTCTGCTTGCGTCTTCAGCTGAAAGTACCGTGCGGCGAGAATGTGCTGGTCCCGCCGAGGAAGTGAAGAGAGCAGCTGACGGAGTGCAAGTTGCAGCACACGCCCTTCCTCCCCGGTGTCTGGCTGCTTAATCCGATCTACGAGGTAGACCGGCTGCCCCTCATCTTGGTGCACTTGCTCTTCTAGTGACGAGGGGGCACGCATAGACTCAAGTGCTGCGAGCGCGAGGTCCTCGCTAATGTTCAGCTCCTGTGCGACCTCCCGCAGTTTAGGCTCTCGCCCTAGGTCTCTTCGTAGGCTCTCCTGTGCGCGACGCAATTTGAAGG
>QLUS01000076.1 GCA_018725535.1 Bacillota bacterium | reverse complement strand
TTTTTGTTACAGGGGACGGTCATATTGCTTCACTGGCACAGGCGAAGGTCCTAGTCGCTTCACTTTAATGGGATATGGTTTCGTTTGGAGGGGAATTTGTGCCTGAAGTTTACGACGTAATCATTATCGGCGGTGGACCGGCCGGCCTTACAGCTTCCTTGTACACGGCGCGCGCTAGATATCGGACTCTCGTGCTCGAAAGGCTAGCCCCGGGCGGTCAAGTGGCTACTACAGCGCATGTGGAAAATTACCCTGGCTTCCCCCAAGGGATGAACGGGGTCGATCTCTCGCTACGCATGCTAGAGCAAGCTGAGCGATTTGGTGCCGAGGTCATGTACGATGAAATTGAAAGAGTCGAGCTAGGTGGCCCGGTCAAGGTTATTCACGGCTTAGGAGGAACCTATGAAGCGCGAGCAGTCATCGTGGCCTCGGGCGCGTCGCCGCGCAGACTAGGTGTGACAGGTGAGGAAAAATTCGTGGGCGCAGGGGTGTCTTACTGCGCAACCTGCGACGGTGCGCTCTACGGTGGGAAGCGAGTTGTGGTGGTAGGCGGCGCGGACTCAGCGGTGGAGGAGGCTTCGTTTCTTACTCGTTTCGCCGCGCAAGTGACGATTGTGCATCGCCGCGACCAGCTTCGCGCTACCCCCATTATTGTGGAGCGGGCGCTGGCGAATCCAAAAATCCAGATTATGTACGACACCGTGCTTGAAGCCATTTACGGAGAGCGCGCGGTAACGAGCGTTGCCGTGCGCAACGTCAAGTCGAATGCCACGGAAACGATTGCGGCAGATGGCGTGTTTGTGTATATCGGGCTGGTGCCGAATACCGGGTTCCTGCGGGATAGTTTGCCTATGGACCAGAGTGGTTACGTGCTCGCTAGCGAACATGACCTATCTACCGCACTAGCAGGCGTGTTTGTGGCCGGCGACGTGCGGCCTAAAAGCTTTCGGCAGGTAGCGACAGCCGTCGGTGACGGAGCCTTAGCGGCTAACAGTGTGGAAAAGTACTTGAGCGGAGTGACAAAGCATGAGTGATGAACTCTATCGTTTACTGCCGCAGGTAGACGAGGTGCTGCGCGCTCCGGCTGCAGCCGTGTTAACTGCAAGCTTTGGGCGTAGTGCAGTACACCAGGCTCTGCGCGAGGAGCTGCATGCTCTGCGCCTCGGGATTGCTGCAGGTCAGTTGCATGCGGGAGACATCCGTTATGCCCTCGATAGTCTGACGGACTCACTGCAGGGGAGACTCGAGAACCGGACACAACAGAGCTTACGGCGGGTAGTTAACGGCACGGGTGTCTTGCTGCACACTAACCTTGGGCGCGCGCCGTTAGCCCCTTCCGCCATACAGGCCATAGAGGATGCCGCGCGTGGCTTTTCGACACTTGAGTATAACTTAGAGCGCAAAGAGCGCGGCTCTCGCCAAGATCATGTGCGTGACTGGCTTACGCAGCTGACTGGGGCAGAAGACGCTTTCGTCGTCAACAATAACGCCGGTGCCGTGCTCCTAGTGCTGTCGGCATTGACTAAGGGACGAGAAGTCATAGTCTCGCGTGGGGAACTGGTGGAAGTTGGCGGCTCCTTTAGGATTCCCGAGATTATTGAACAGGGCGGCGCGCGTCTGAAAGAGGTAGGCTCGACCAATAAGACTCACCTCGGGGACTATGAGCGGGCAATTGTACCTGAGACTGCGGCATTGCTTAAGGTGCACACCAGTAATTATCGTATTATTGGCTTTACCGCCGCAGTCGAGACTGCGGCACTGGTGCAACTGGCGCAGTCACGCGGACTCCTAGCTATTTGTGACCTCGGTAGCGGCGTCTTAGTACCCGATTTTGGCGAGCCTACGGTCAGAGAGGCCGTAAAGCAAGGCTTAGACGTGGTCACTTTTAGTGGAGACAAGCTCATGGGCGGCCCGCAGGCGGGAGTAATTGTGGGTAAGCGCGAGCACATCGACATCATCAAACGGCATCCACTAGCGCGGGCTTTGCGCATTGACAAACTGACGCTTGCCGCCTTGGAGGCTACGCTTCGCCTTTATCGCTGCAGCGAAACAGCAGGGGAAGTGCCTTTGCTGCGCATGTTTAGGCGCACTTGCGCCGAGCTGCAACTGGAGGCGGAGTCCCTAGCGGCTGCCATAAACAACATAGATGCGCTCCGGGCGACGGTCGTTTCCGCTTCAGGGCAGATGGGTGGCGGCGCTATGCCGGAGCAGGAGATACCGAGCGTGGCAGTCGCCATAAGTTCGGACAAACTCAGCTCGGTGCAGCTTGAAGAAGGCCTACGGAAGGCCCCGGTGCCAGTCATTGCCCGCTTGGTCCAAGATGAAGTATGGGTTGACATGCGAACCTTGCTGCCGGGAGATGCCGATGACATAACCGCAGCCCTAACAACAATCGCGGGGAGCATATGAAGCACCTGATCGTGGGGACGGCAGGGCACATCGACCACGGCAAGACAACACTGATTAAGGCCTTGACAGGCATTGACTGTGACCGCCTGAAAGAAGAAAAAGAGCGCGGCATTACCATTGACCTAGGGTTCGCCTACTTTGACCTGCCGAGCGGACGGCGGGCGGGGATTGTAGATGTACCCGGTCACGAGCGCTTTATTAAGAACATGCTGGCTGGCGTAGGCGGCATGGATTTGGTGCTCCTAGTAGTGGCTGCCGACGAAGGGGTTATGCCGCAGACCGTAGAGCACTTGCATATTCTGTCTCTGCTACAAGTGAAATGCGGTATCGTGGTTATCACTAAAACCGACCTCGTGGAGCCCGACTGGCTAGATTTAGTGGTGCTCGACATTGAGGAGAAGGTACGGGGAACCGTCATGGCCGATGCGCCGATGATCGCCGTGTCAGCCCACACGGGCCAAGGACTACAGGAGCTTACTGCCGCCATTGACCGCGTGTGTGAGAATCTGTCCGAGCGCGATGTTTACCTGCCGTTTCGGCTCCCCGTTGACCGAGTGTTTACTTTACAGGGGGTTGGTACGGTAGTAACCGGGACATTGCTTTCCGGTACGGTGCGGGTCGGTGATCAAGTTCTGCTCTATCCGGAGGAGCTACCGCTCCGCGTACGCGGTGTGGGCGTGCATGGGGTGCAAGTGGGAACAGCGCAGGCCGGACAACGCGTGGCCCTAAACCTCGCCGCCGTCAGCGTCGAGGCCATCAGGCGGGGAGATGTGTTGGCGGCGAAAGGGCATCTGTCCCCCAGCATGATGCTTGATGTCCGCTTATCTTTGCTGCCTGATGTAGACAAGCTGATGGCTAATCGAGCGCGCGTGCGCCTCTATATAGGGACCGCTGAAATTATCTGTCGCGCCGTGTTGCTTGACCGCGACGAGCTTCTGCCTGGCGAAAGCGCATATGCGCAGCTGCGCCTAGAAGCGCCTGTGGGAGTCTTAGCGGGCGACAGATTCGTGTTGCGTTCTTATTCGCCATTGATAACTCTAGGCGGAGGCACGGTGCTTGACCCTCTACCCAAGAAGCGCAAGCGCTTTCGCGAACGAAGCTTAGCCGAGTTAGCGGTGCTGGAGAGCGGAAGCACGGAGGAGATTATCAGCCAGTATCTGATGGAACAGGGCGAGCACCTCTATACGCGCGAGCAAGTCCTGCGCGTCATCACGAAGCCAGACAGCGAAGAGGCGCTCGAGCAGCTCCTAGCGGGCGACCGCGTGGTAAGCGTGTACGCCGACGAGGAGGAGTACCTGTTTCATCGCACTCGACTAAAGCTCCTGCTGGACAAAATAATAGCTGTAGTGAGCGAATACCATCACCGCTTCCCACTGCGCTCAGGCATGCCGCGGGAGGAACTTAGGAGCAGGGTTTTTGGTGCCGCCAGCAGTCGGGTCTTTGCCGCCATTCTCCTAGAGATGCAGGCTGAGTCCCTCAGTCTGACGGCGAAGACAGCTGCACTGCGTGACTTTCACGTGGAGTTTGCAGGCAAATGGAGCCGCGCGCGTGACACGGCAATCAGACTGTGCTTGGAGAAGCTCTTTAGCCCCCCTGCAGTTGATGAGCTACGGGCGGAAACGCGCCTGTCGCCCGAGGACACTAAGGAGCTACTGGAGGCCCTAGTAGAAACGCAGGAAGTAGTTAAGGTGGCCGATGGCATGTATTTTCATGCCTCCGCCGTAACCCGCGCGCGCGATCTCTTAAGGGAGCACTTCCGTACTGAACCAGAACTCTCCCTTGCTGCTTTTAGAACCTACATCGACAGTAGTCGCAAATTCGCACTCCCGTTATTAGAGTACTTTGACCAGCAACGGATTACGTACCGTGTAGGCGAGGCCCGCAGACTACATGCGTCTTTTGACAATCGCGGTCCCAGCATGATAGACTGACAACGGGAGTAGATAGGCTCTGGTGTGCCTTCCGGACTTCAAATCCGTCAGCGGTCTCTAGAACAGGCCGCGGTGGGTTCGATTCCCACATGCTCCCGCCAACTAAGCATCCTGTCATCCCCCTGCTCTACCTCGGGCTAACAGGCCCGGGGCTTTTTTTGCTTGCGGCAGGAAAGCGCGTGTCGACAGAGAAACCTAGAGTCAAGGGGGGCGTGACATGAACGTTAACTACTTCCGCACCTTTCTATGTGTAATTGAAGCAGGGTCTTTTTCTGCGGCTGCTCGACAGCTAGGGCTGACGCAACCGGCAGTAAGCATGCAGATTCAGGCGCTAGAAGACTACTTTGGCACCAAGCTAATTGAAAGACATGGCCGCACCTTAGAGCTAACGCGGGCGGGGGAAGAGGCCGCCGTCAACATCACGCTCTTGGTTGAGTCGCTTGACGCGACGCGCCGGCAGATTGACGAGATGTCTACCGAAATTGCCGGTCCGGTTTTCTTGGGCGCGAGCACTGTGCCCGGTGAACAGCTATGTCCCTTATTGTTTAGCCTGCTGACCAAAAGGTTCCCGCGGGTGCGTCCGCGCCTAGTAGTCGATAGCACGACGAACATTATCGAAAGACTGGAGCGACGTGAGCTTGACCTTGCTTTGGTGGGTGCCCAGCCCAAAAACCCGACTCTCCGCGCGGAGCCTATTTTTATCGACGAAATAGTGCTCCTGATGCACCCCAGTAATCCGCTCACTGCACACAAGGCAGTGCCGGGCGAAGCTCTTTTCCGCGAACCGTTTATTGGGAGGGTCGCCGGTTCAGGCAGTCGTATGGTGTACGAGCGGGAATTATCGGCTTTAGGGATAATCCCAAGCAAGCTCTTAGCGGTAGTGGAAGTAGGTTCGGCGGTGGCAGCGGTAAACGCTGTGGAAGCGGGGCTTGGGGTGGCGCTTGTCTCAGTCTTCGCAGCGGAGAAGTCGCTCAGGCAGAACGCGGTCGTCGCGCGACGCCTTGCCGGCGTGACAATGCTCCGACCATTTTACTTAGTGACTAACCAGCGTTACTTGAGTCGAGCCGTAGCCGAGACTGCCGCTCTTCTGCGCTCGCCTGAAGCGCGGCAGATTGTGGAAGGGAGGCGAGCGCTGTGGTCGTTAGACTAACTTCTCTGTCGCCAGGCGGCGGCTGAGCCAGCAAGCTCGGGCCGGGTGCCCTAAGCAGCCTCTTGGTGAACCTTCCGAAATATGTGGATCCGCGCGTGCTTGTGGGCATAGAGACCAGCGACGACGCCGGCGTCTATCTGTTACGCGATGACTTGGCGATAGTTCAAACCTTAGATTTCTTCTCGCCCCTCACCGATGACCCTTATGCCTTTGGCCAGATTGCCGCCGCTAACTCTTTGAGTGACATCTACGCTATGGGGGCACAGCCGCTTACGGCGCTGAATATCGCCTGCTATGCCCCTTGCGTGCCACTTTCGGTTATGGGTGAAGTGCTGCGCGGGGGCGCAGACAAAATGGCCGAAGCGGGTGTCGCGCTGTTAGGCGGTCACACCGTCGAAAACGCCGACTTCAAGTATGGACTGTCAGTCACCGGCGTGGTGGATCCCAAAAAGATTATTAAGAATAGCGGCGCACAGGCAGGGGACAGCATTATCCTGACCAAGCAGCTCGGTACGGGCATCATGTCGACAGCTTATAAAGCCGGGCTGGCAGATGAACCTCACATGCAGGCCGCCCTTAACACTATGGCCGAACTCAACAAGGCAGCAGCAGAAGTCTTCGCTGCCTACGATGTGCATGGCGGCACTGACATCACCGGCTTTGGGCTGCTTGGGCACGCAGTCGAGGTGGCGCGTGCGAGCGGAATAGAGATTGTGCTTACGGCTAGCGAGCTCTTACTCCTTGAAGGTACGCTAAAATACGCCGCGATGGGCCTGATACCTGCCGGTGCCTACCGCAATGCCGAGCACTTCGGTAGTTCCGTGTCTATCGACCCTGCGGTACCCGAAGCTTTAGTCGATGCCTGCTACGACCCGCAAACGAGCGGAGGGTTGTTCTTTACTCTGCCCCCAGAAGCCGCTGACCAAGCTTTGCTCGCTCTTCAACAAGCTGGCGTCACCGCGGCGAAGGTGGGGGTTTGTCGGGAGGGGAACGCCGGACGCGTGGTCACAGTTGCTTCCCCCACACAATTACTTGCAGAGTTTATGCTGTAATGGTATGCTAATCACAACAACTTCATATCTGCTGAATGAAGCTAGCGGAAGAGACCCCGGCGGGGCGCCGAAGGAGCACGCGTGCAGCTCGCCAGTTGCATCGCCAAACTCTCAGGCAAAAGGACCGCTACGCGGACAGCACTCTGGAAAGCCAATAGGTGGCACCGAAGGAGCAAGCGGGCACTGTTCTAACCCGCGAAATCTCTCAGGTCAGTCAGGACAGAGAATGGGCGGCAGGCTTTGCCGTCCATTTTTATTTCAAATGGCGAAAGGTGGTCTTGTTCATTGTTACTGAAGAACGTAACTCAAGACATCGTGTTTGAGAAGCTCGGCGAAATCCTGCGTTGTCACCCGGAGATTTGCCCCTGCGCGCGGTGCCAGCTAGATATCGCGGCGATTGCCCTAAATCACTTGCAGCCGCGCTATGTGGTTACTGACTTGGGTGAAGTCATGACTCGCACCGGCAGCCTCGACGCACAGATTTCTGTTGACACCATGCTCGAGCTAACTAAAGCCATAGCGATAGTCAGCCGCTTTCCGAGACATGCAGAGAATTCGGATCATAAGTAATAACCCGCTTGTTGCCTTAAGCGCGGACGACTACTTTGTGCCTGCCGAGAGCGTAGTTCCGGTCCTTGAGGAGGTGCGTGACCTCGTACACCTTGGGCATCACCTGCTGACGCATCCGTTAGCGGGAAGCCTAAAACCTAACGAAAACCCATATCGCTCGGTAGTGGTTACTAAGGAAACCTTAGGTGTAGACTACCAATCAGTACAACTGGCGGAAGGTGCATTGGCGGTTGCCCGCCGCATGTTAACTGAGCGACCCTATCGCGCTTGGTCAGACGCCGTGCGCGCGGATTTGCAGCGCTTGGACAAGACTCTCCTAGCAAGTGCACTTGACTCAAATGAATTTCCGCACGGATGGAAATTCAGGTTTGGGTAAAGACATATCTAAGGGGCGTGACTTCATTGACAGACTTGTGGGACATCATTATTGTGGGCGGCGGCCCAGGCGGACTGGCTGCTGCT
>QLUS01000075.1 GCA_018725535.1 Bacillota bacterium | reverse complement strand
GGATTTGAACCTCCGACCACCGGATTCGTAGTCCGTTACTCTATCCAGCTGAGCTACGGGCGCAATATATGGGGTGGATAATGGGATTTGAACCCACGACCCCCAGATCCACAATCTGGTGCTCTAACCAACTGAGCTATACCCACCGTATAAAAACGAATTTAACTCTAGCAGATACATTGCATGTGCGCAAGTGCGTGCTTCGTGCGTGCTTGTGCGGACTGGCGTACGGCGTACTGCATGCAGCGGAAAGCGGAAAGCCCACTCCTAACGCCTAACGACACATCCAAGCCTTTGATTTTTGTTTAGTCACGTTCTGACCGCCAGCTCACATCTCACAGCTCACAGCTCACATCTCACAGCTCACAGCTCACAAATGGCGCGCCTGGCAGGGATCGAACCTGCGGCCTACTGCTTAGAAGGCAGTTGCTCTATCCACTGAGCTACAGGCGCGTTTAGCATCTAATATTTTACCATGTACAGTTAGAATAGCAATGGCAAATTTCAGAGCGAAAAATGTGTAACCTCAACTTCGGTTCCGGTGACTACGAGCAAGGCGCAGGCACGTCCCTTTCCCTTCCTGCCCGCATGGGTCGAACCGGGGTTAACAAACAAAATGCCATGCTGACTAAACGCTGCAGGAACATGCGTATGGCCGAACAAAACCACGTTAGCTTGACGCAGCCTAGCTTCCCGCACAAGGCTCACTGTGCCCTGCTTCACACCTTGGAGGTGCCCATGCGTAACAAAAATGCGCTTCCCCGCAAGCTCAATCAACTCGCGGTCGGGCTGACGCCTAGCGTCGCAGTTCCCTACGACAGCTATCACGGGTATGTGGAGCGTGTGAGCTAATGCTTCGCCATCGCGATAGTAATCACCAACGTGAATCAACGCATCTAGGGGGCCAAGTTTTTTCAGCGCGGCCTCTATAGACACATGGTCCCCATGCGTATCCCCTAAGATTCCAATATTGAATTTCATTAAGTACTGAAATTCTCTTAGAAAGCTTTCATCGGACATGTGAAGTTAAACCGAGGGCATCGCGCATCACTTGCCACGCAGCAGCACGATGACTAATTCTGTTTTTCTCGTGCAGCGGCAACTCGGCGAGCGTAAGCTGACCCCCCCGCACTTCAAAAATGGGGTCATAGCCAAAACCGCACGTCCCGCGTGGGGTATCAGTTATGCGACCAAACAGCCTGCCGGTAGTCGTTACGCAAGTTCCGGTTGGGTATACTAGCGCGAGCACGGCGGTGAAGTGTGCTTGCCGCCGCCTACCTGCTCTAGTTAGTTTGTGTAGCAGGAGGGCGTTGTTCTCCTCGTCAGCGGCGCCTGCCCCAGCGTAGCGCTGCGAGTATACACCGGGTTCCCCACCCAAGTAATAAACAAAGAGGCCGGAATCATCCGCCAGCGCAGCTTTACCCGTTGCCTTCACAGCCGCGCGGGCTTTGATTAAGGCATTTTCGTACAGAGTGCTGCCCGTTTCCTCTATCTGCCATGCGGGCAATAGCGCTTTAATGGGGATAGTCTGCACTCCGCAGGCTTCAAACATGGCGGCAAACTCCGCTAGTTTCCCCTTATTGCCGCTAGCTAGGACGATTGATTCCACGCGCGCCCCCTCCAATCAAAAGGGCTACGTCGCCTAAGCTCTGCTGCTGCAACCCAACCAAAGTAACGATGCCGGATTCCGCTAAGGCCAACATTTCCAAGAGCTCTGTGCGGGTAAAAGTGGTTTCCTCACCGGTACCTTGAACTTCTACTAACTTGCCATTGCCTGTCATCACGACATTTATGTCTACTTCCGCTGCAGCATCCTCACTGTAGGCGAGGTCTAGGAGCGGTACGCCCTTCACAACCCCTACGCTGATGGCGGCAAGGTAATCGGTTACTGGGAACACGGCCATGTTCCTTTTCCGATATAAGTGATGCATGGCGTCACACAACGCCACAAATGCGCCGGTGATCGAAGCGGTGCGCGTCCCGCCGTCGGCCTCAATGACATCGCAATCAACCCAAGCCGTACGTTCGCCTAGGGCGGACAAATCAACCACGGCACGGAGCGACCTGCCAATGAGACGCTGAATTTCGTGTGTTCTGCCCCCCACGGCACCCCGCGTGCTTTCGCGCTGATTGCGCTCGGCAGTAGCCCGCGGCAGCATAGCATACTCGGCGGTAACCCAGCCTCTGCCGGTGTGCTTGAGAAAAGGTGGCACTTTCTCCTCGAGTGTAACAGTGCAGATGACGCGGGTTTTCCCCATCTCTACTAGAACCGAGCCCTCGGCATGGCCGATGTAGTGGCGGTGAAACTTGACAGGCCGCAGGTCAGCTTTTTCTCTGCCATCAGCGCGCATAAAAACTCCCCCTCAGCTTGTCCCAGACCTAGGGCTAGGGCTGGGAACCATTTAGAGCGGTTCCCACCCTACTAGAGAACGAATGGGTTAACAAAAATTGGACGCAGCACGGGCCTCGTAACATCGGTTCCTGCTCTAAACCGGGGTGCCTGCCCTTCGACGGTAATCCTCACGCCCTTGACCCCCTCGTGCTCCGTGAGGCTGAGGACTAACGACCCCATAAGGGCTGTCTCGGCTGTGGCTCCTCGTACCTGGTCGTAAATCTCACGCGTGAAATCTACCTCAGCCACCCCCATGGCGTTTACCCGCAGTGACCGCACCTTGGTGGCCGCAGGCACGTCACGCAGGAGCGATGTCCCCGCCAGCGGCCCTCGGATGAGTTCATTGACTGTCGCCAGCAGTAAGTCGCTGGTCTTAGGAATGTGGCGGGTCACGGGCACAAAGTAGATGTATTCGTCTTGGCTGGCACTGCTAAAATACAGCGTCGCCGGCACGGTCGCGGCTGACCGCGCCGCAGCATTCTCCTCGTTAACTAGGCTACCTTGACGCGTCAGCGGTTGCCAAACGGAAATACCGCCCGGTAGGCGGGCGAGTCTCTTGCCGCCGACGTGAAGCTGCACGCGCTCCACATTATCAAATTCCGTCAGCGTAAGCACTAAGGCATCTACTATTAGTCGCTCGCTAACAACATTATATTGCAGGAACGCCTCGTTAAGGTCAAGCGTAGCTAGGTCGTCACGAATAGTCAGGCCCCTCACGGCAGTGCCTGTAGGTAAGGGGAGCCTCAGCCCGCTTTCCCCCATGCGTCCCGCATTCGCAGGTCTGTCTACTAGTCTGCTCACTGCGTCCCGAGCCATGCCTTCCATTCTGGGCCCCTAACAACGAAGGGAACAACATACTTGCCTGTATGGTCAAGCACCCACAGCACCCGTTGCCGCACTTCCCCCTGCTGCAGCACACTGGCAGCTAACAACATCACCAGAACGAGCACCAAGCGGGTGCAGTGGCGAATGCTCATGTGCGCCTCCTCCAAGGTTCTTCTCTCTACATCGATATGCAGAGTGCAATGAGCTTATTCAAGTTCCACTATCAAACCGTTAGCTGCTATCCGGAACCTAGCTGCCTGCGGTTCTACGGTCGCGCCAAGTAGCCCTTCCGCCACGCGCGTGAACTGCGGGACTCCACCCGATGCGTAAAACTTGGTATTTCCACCCCCAGACACTGCCGAGGAAACATGTGCCAGTACTTCTCGCGCAGCGTGTTCCGCCGGGTCAACTAAGCTTACGTTAGGGGGAACTACTTGGTTAAGCAAAGGCAGTAGAAACGGATAGTGCGTACATCCCAGAACCAGAGTATCCACGCCCTGCAGAAGCAGGGGCACCACGCATTGGTGTACGGCGTTCCTCGCCTGTGCGCCCTCCAGTTCGCCCTGCTCTACCAGTGGTGCCAAAGATCTGCAGGCTTGACCATAGACCTCTATACCAGGCGAGATGCTCCTTATAGCCTCAGGATAAGCATTCGACCTAATCGTAGCCTCAGTCGCTAGCACGCCGATGCGCCCATTTCGGGTTACCTGAGCGGCGGCACGCGCTCCCGGCAAAAGCACGCCAAATAGCGGCTCTTGATAGCACCGCCTTGCATGCGGCAGCACTAAGGCGGACGCAGTGTTACAGGCCATCACAATGGCTCGGCACTGCTGACTCAACAAGAAGTCGCAGATGCTAAAAACAATGCGCTCTAACTCTACCTTGCTGCGCGGCCCGTAGGGCATATGAAAGGTATCGGCAAAGTAGACATAGTCTTCTTGCGGCAACACCTTCTGCAGCTGCCGCAATACCGACAACCCACCGACACCGGAATCGAACAGACCAATTGGGCCCAAATCCACCACCGCCTCAATAGTGATGCTTCATACTATGTGCTAGCTCTGTCGGCGGTAACTTGCGCCCGCAGCTAACCACTCCCCCAGTATGTTTACACATACGGTTTCCCGTGTTTTTGTCCTTAATGCAAGTAAAAGACCTACCGAGGCAGGTCTTGGCTAGGACGGAGTGACTTCCTCCTGCGTCATCAGTTCGGCGAGGTGGTCAAGGGCCACAACCATACTGGATGTCTCCTCTCTCGACACCCGCTCGAGCACACCAGACAGATATTTCCTTCGTGCCTGCATGACTTCGCCTAGCATTTGATGCCCGCGCTCAAGCACCCGCAGGCGAATGACTCGTCGGTCGTTAGTGTCGCGCTCGCGCGCAACCAGTCCGTTGCGTTCCATGCGATCCACTAAGTCCGTAGCGGTACTGCACGCTAGGTACATTTTCTCGCCTAACTCGCCAATCGTCAAGTCGCCGTTCTGGATCAGGGTCAGAAGCGCGCTAATCTGCGGAGGGGTAATTCCAAAATCAGCTAGGATTTCCCTACCCCTCTTCTTAATGATCACACTGACGGTGCGCAGCAGCCTTTCGACATCGTCGACTGTCTTTAGAAAGTCTTGATCGGTCATACCCTCATCCCCCTCGCGTCTCGGCTAACCCAAATAAAGTCTACCAGAGTCGCGGCAGACCGGTCAATAGTATGAAACTATTCTCTGACTAGGCTACGGCGCAGGCAACCTGTTTATGGCTGTGCGCCCTATTGGTCTGCTGAGGTCTACATTCGACCCTAGCGGGCCAAGCACGCGTCCGTCCACCAAGAAAAGGACTTCCTTAATACCGGGAAATTCCAAGAGAGTATAGACGAGAGCGTCGAGAACGAGTTGCTGGTTAATGGACCCTTGCAGAAATAGGGAAACTAAGGTCTTGTCAAGGTTTACGATAGCCAGACCCGTTTCCACCCGGATCGACTGCACCGAAAGACTCGCTGGTACGGGGGATACCAGCCGCGCATGTCCGCGAAATCTGGCCAACTCATGCAAAGCGACCGCAGGCTCCCTGCGCGCAGACGGTATGGCCCAAGGTACAAGCAAGGCAGAGTCGCGCAGCCTTAGGTAAAGCACTAGGGAGTTGTTGTCTGCCAGCAAAGAGTTTACGCCATGGGCCGACTTAGGATTTGCGCTAACTGAAACGGACCGACAGCCCCGTGCATAGGGAATCCATTAATCGTAAACTGAACAGCCCGGATATCTTGAAAGCTCGTAAACGTAAGCGCCGCAGCCTTAACAAAAGCGCGTTCCTCGGCAAGGTTGCGCGTCACCCACGACTGAAAGGCGGGAGGCATCTCTAAAGTCAGCACAGAGTCTCCGAGCGTCTGTCCTTGGATACGGGATTGACTGGCACCTAACGACCTAAGGCTCTGCGGCAACGAGCCAGCGTTTAAGAGTCTAACAGCCTGTTCTAGGTGAATCTCCGTAGGCCGTGTACTGACTCCGCTGATTGTGTATATTCTCGGTAGCAAAGGGCACCATCGGAGCTCTGCTCTGCTCATTAGTACAACTGACGGTCAAGGAGAGCGCGACTAGTACTAACACAAGCCACCACTTTCGCAAACGCACTCTCTCCACCGCCTAGCTAGATTATATCGCCTGATGAGTTCGGCTAAGTTACAGACTGATTACATGTTGTTTGCAACGCGATGCCGAGCATTGCAGGAGCGTAGGGCAGAGTGTTGAATGTATCCCTCTAATTGCATGTAATTAGAGAACGGTAAAGGAGTGTGTAGGAGTGAAAATATTTATTAGCGTGGACATTGAGGGCGTGTGCGGGGTGGTTAACAGTGATAGCACCGGTCCCGAAGGTAAGACATATGACGAAGCGCGCCAACAAATGACAGAGGAAGTCAACGCTGCGGTGGAGGGTGCCATAGCGGGCGGTGCCACGAAAATTGTAGTTAATGACAGCCACGGGGGCATGAACAATCTCCTGCCCAAACAGCTTCACCCCCTAGCGGAGGTAATCCTAGGCACGCCGAAGCCGCTGATGATGATGCAGGGGTTAGACGACAACTGCGATGCCTGCATGTTCGTCGGTTACCACTCGCGCATGCACGCCCGCGGCATTCTCTCCCACACTATCAGCGGAGGCGTGGTAAGCAATGTGTGGGTCAATGGGGTACTCTGTGGTGAAATCGGCATTAATGCCGGTTTGGCAGGTCACTTTGGTGTGCCAGTGGTCTTGATAACGGGGGACAAGGATGCGGCCGAGGAAGCCATGGCGCTGCTCCCTAGTGTCGAAGTGGCGGTTGTCAAGGAGGCCATCACGCGTTACAGTGCCAAACACATGCATCCCAGAGCAGCGACAGATCTCATTCGTACACAGGCAAAACGTGCCATAGAGAAGCGCCCGGCGTGGAAACCGCTCATCTTTCGACCCCCGATTACCATGCGTATTGAGTTCTTAAACGCTGGCATGGCAGACGCGGCAGCTTTTCTGCCTAGTTCGCTGCGCGTAGACGGAAGCATCGTGGAGTATACAGCCGCCGACTATGTTACCTGCTTCCAGGGACTCCGCGCCATGATTACTCTCGCGGGCAAGTAAGCTACTTCCGCAGTAACAATCCCGCACCCGCTGCCAAGAGAAGCAGCCCTGCTGCTTTAAGCCAAGTGAAAGGCGTACGGTGAATGCCAAAGAGCCCCAGTTCGTCAATTAAGAGGGCGGTTCCGACTTGCCCGACAATGATCAGCGTAGTTGCCACGGCGACACCTAGGCGAGCAATGCTTATCGCCACCAAGTAAACGATGCCTACGCCTAGCACCCCTCCCAGATAGAGATACCAAGGGATACGCCCAAGATTCCCACCCTTGTTCTCTCGCAGGAAAGGCAACCAGAGTAACAGCAGGGCAAAGGCAGTGCCGAGCGCATGGACTATCAGGGTGGCCATTAACACCCCTACCTGCTTGCCTAGACCTGAGTTTACAGAGCCTTGTACTGCCATTAACGCTCCGGACAATGCCGCGAGCGCAGCGCTTAGCCAAGTCACTAAATCCCACCTCTCGCATAGAGTGCCGCGAAGCAGGGGTGACGATACGCCTAGACCGTGCTATAATCTTGCGGGAGGTGACTGTCGTGGGCGCAAAGTGTCGCAAGATATTCAAGATCGGCAAACCATTTGAGAAGAAGGTGCAAGCATCTCTTACTGCCGCAAAAGGAAAGAAGGCTGACTAACAAGTCGGCCTTCTCTTCTTTTGCGCTGTGGGTGGCTTGCCGCTTGCGGCTTGCCGCTTGCCGCTTGCCGCCTGCCGCTTGCCGCTTGCCGCTTGCCGCTTGTGGCTTGCCGCTTGTGGCTTGCCGCTTGTGGCTTGCCGCTTGTGGCTTGCCGCTTGTGGCTGTACGCCGATTTACAGGCCGCTTCGCCCGAGCAAGAATCCACGAATACCCTCAAAATGCGCCTCTACCGCGCGG
>QLUS01000074.1 GCA_018725535.1 Bacillota bacterium | reverse complement strand
AACCGGCAGATGACGCAATTTTAGCCAAGGTGCTTATGTGCGGTATTTGCGGGACAGATGTGCACATTACCCGCGGCCGATTGCCCATGCCATTCCCAACAATGTTGGGTCACGAGTGGTGTGGTACGGTGGCGGCACTGGGGAAAAACGTGAACAAGGACTTCATAGGGAAACCGCTAAAAGTGGGTGACTATATCACCACCGCCGTTGGTTCATGTGGTAAGTGTTGGGCCTGCCGGAATACGCCAAGGACTAACCTGTGTGAAAAAATGGCAATGATTGGAATATGGCCTGAACCAGTGGATAAGCCGCCCTACTTCTACGGAGCGTACTCAGAATATGCCTACATAGAGCCGAACATCCCGGTTTTCAAATTGCCGGATGGCTTTACCCCAGAGGAAATGGTCATGGTGGAGCCCCTTGACGTGGCGGCAAGGGTCTGGACGAGGGCTCTAGCGGCATCTACATGTGCCTCATTTGTCGGAGAGGGGGTCAACGTCACCCAGACCGTTGTCATCTTGGGCAGCGGTCCCATCGGGATGAGCATCCTGGTGACAGCATTGGTCCACGGAATGGGAAATGTGATCATGATAGACCCGATCCAAGAGAGGCTGGACAAGGCAAAGGTACTGGGGGCAGCTCACACCATAAATCCCAGGGACGCGGCTACGAACACGATAGAAAAACGTGTAAAGGCAGTGAAGGACTTAACGGAAGGAGTCGGTGCCGACGTGGTGATCGAGGCGGCGGGTGAACCTCCAGCTTTTGAGGAGGCTTTTGAACTGGTGAGGCGCGGAGGAACATTCGTTGAGATGGGTCACTTCACCGATACCGGTGATGCCACGGTTAATCCGCACCGGCACTTCATTCATAAGGACATACAGGTGTTCGGAACTTGGGCCCACACTTCCTACGACATGAGGGCGGCGATAGCAATTATGGTAAGGGCAAAGGCGTTAGGGATACCATTCGGCAAGATTGTGTCAGAGAAAGCGAAGATCGACCAAACACCGAAAATGGTAGAGCGGCATGAAGCTAGGGTTTCCCCTGGGAAGATTGTCGTGGCGCCCTAATACCAAGCTCACGTTTATGATGCTGGTAGGGTAGATAGGGTAGCAAATGGTCAGCTGCTTCTAAATTGAATAGGAAAACAAAATGAAGTGGTCTCTTATATCCAAAAAATCATACAAGTTGAGGGAGGTCAAAAATGAACCCGATTGCATTTGCAATGACAGGACTTATCTTTGGGCTGTGGCTGAACGCGTTTAACCTCTTGGGGATAGGCGCGAGGCCGGCGAAGGAGGGAGCCGTCTCACCTACTAAGACCGTGGCAGCGGCTGGCAGCCTGGTGGCTGCCATCACTCTGGTTTTCATGGCCATCTGGCTTACAGTGGGTCAGCCTTTCGGCGAGGGGGCGCCAGTCAATGTCCTCTTCGCTGCCATCGGCGGTATGTATGGCTTGCTGTGGATCGGTGTATTCGCGGTGCAGTGGTTTAACCTTGATGGTCGGCCTGCTGGCAATCTGTGCCTATTGTGTGCGATCCTGCAGGTCCTCCACATGATCGCTGTTGCTATCGTGGTAGGAACGGTGGGCATCCACGTCTGGATCGTCCAGGCCGTGCTATTAAGCTACGTCGTGCTGTTGCTCCTGTTCTGGGGGTTGTTCTATGGCAAGGTCCCCGCCCGCCCGGTGGGCTGGTGGGGTATCGTCACCTGTATCACCACGGCGTACCTGCTGTGGTTCGGCGGGGGTATCTTGCCGACCCCGTAACCCCGTAGAGCAGCTGACCATTGATTGGTTATGACAAGTCTTTTGAGACTTGAGCCAGTAGCGGGGCTAATCCTTGAGGCTGAGAAATGTGGGTAAAGGCAACCGAGTGATTTTTGGGGCTACTATCTCTGTAGGATAGATTAATCAACGCTTTTGTCTTTTGGGAAACTCGGATATAGCCGAAAATACTATTACAAAAAGGGAGGAACAAAATGACTCGCATATTTATAGCTCCAAGCAAATACATACAGGGTAGCGGGGCAATGGGCGAAATCGGGAAGTATGCGTCTGCCCTGGGAAGTAAGGCTTTGGTCACTGGTGGCAAGCGAGCTCTGGCCGTGGCTCAGGGTGCTATCGAGAGCAGTCTGGGCGAAGCCGCTGTGGGCATGGTAGTAGAAGGGTTCAGAGGTGAGTGTTCGCAAACTGAAATCAGGCGCCTGATGGGGGTGGCGAAAAACAACGGCGCCGACCTGGTAATCGCAGTGGGGGGAGGCAAGGTGATTGATACAGGTAAAGCCGTCGCCTGCGACCTGGGACTTCCTGTGATTATAGTCCCCACTATCGCCGCTACCGACGCTCCGTGCAGCGCCCTGTCAGTAATCTACACTGACGACGGCGTGTTTGAAAGCTATAAGGTCACTCCCACTAATCCCAGCTGTGTGCTGGTGGACACGGCCATTATTGCCAAGGCACCGGTTCGCACTTTGGTTTCCGGCATGGGTGATGCCTTGGCCACCTTTTGGGAAGCCGACACCTGCTACAAGTCACAGAAACCCAATGTACTTACAGGTGGCACCCCTCCTACTGAAGTTGCTTATATGCTGGCTCGTTTGTGCTACGACACGCTGCTAAATTACGGGGTAGAGGCCAAATTTTCTGCTGAGAGGAAGGTGATTACCCCTGCTCTGGAGAAAGTGGTGGAAGCCAATATCCTGCTTTCCGGACTGGGATTTGAAAGTGGGGGGTTGGCTGGGGCGCACGCCATACACGATGGGTTTACCGCTCTGCCAGCAACCCATGAAAAATACCATGGCGAAAAAGTGGCTTTTGGCACCTTGGTCCAACTGGTGATGGAAGGAAGATCCAGGAAAGAGATTAACGAAGTGTTGAACTTCTGCAAGTCGGTGGGACTTCCCACGAACCTAAAAGGGCTGGACGTCATCGACCCTTCCGAGGAAGATATCATGAAAGTGGCTAAATTCACCACTGCGGAAGGGATGGTCATCCATGCCACCTGGTTCCCGGTCACGGCGGAGATGGTGTACGCCGCCATCTGGGCCGCTGACGCCATCGGTTCCTGATGGAGTGGTAGCCTGGTAATGGGGTATGACTGTTATCAGTTTTTACATAGGGGTGAGCGAAACTAAAAAAATAGAAAGGAGAATCCAAAATCAGACCTACAGTAGTTATCGATCCGGGAACCATGGAGTGGTCATCGGGTCCGGAAGACCTGCCACCAGGGGCGATGCTCAAAGTGTTGAGCGCTAATGAGGAGAGTGGGGCAGTAGCGGCCATTGTGAAGTTGCCTGCTGGTTATCTTGAGCCCAAGCATGGTCACCCTTGCGGCCACGACATTCTCATCATGCAGGGTAAATTGGTAAACCCTGAGACTGGTCAAGAGACCTCCAAGGGGATGTTCTTCTACGCCCCAAGGGGAGACATACATGGTCCCTTCCAGGTGCCTAAGGATGAAGATTGTATCTTCTTCGTTGTGACGGATGGTCCTCTTTTCCCATTAGTGAAACCATAATCATGGGAAATGGATGGTCATCCATGCCACCTGGTTTCCGGTCACGGTGGGCATGGTGTACGCTGCCGTCTGGACCGCTGACGCCATTGGTTCCTGATGAAGTGATACCCTGGCGACGGGGTAATGGCTGTTAAAGGAAAGGGGTGAGGTTGTCTAAAAACCTCACCCCTTTCTTATACAAGGTGAGTCGCCTCGCTAAGGTGGGCAGTCCGGGTGACCTAAAGTGTCTTATGGATACTCTAAAGGCTGCCAAAGTAAAGGTTACTGCTAAGCGCGGGATGTGTGGCGAAGATGGGCAATCTGGTATGCTCTATTCAGTAGCTCTATGGGACGGAGGACCTGAGCCTTTAATCCCGCCCTTTTTGCACCCAGTCGAAGCTGTAGCTGACACGCGGGGCACCCGGTGGCAATGAAATCGGCGTTGGTAGCGGCGATATTCGCCATTTTTCGGTCCAATATCTTGGTGGAAAGATCATAGTGGCTGAGGAGGTAGGTGCCGGCGCCGCCACAACACCAGTCTGGCTCTTTCATTTCAACCAGCTCCAGCCCAGGGATCAGGTTAAGAAGGCGGCGTGGCTCCAAGACAACATTTTGTCCTCTCGCCAGATGGCAAGGGTCATGATAGGTAGCCCTCCCCTTCACCTCACCAAAATCTTGCCTCAGGTTTATATCTTGGCTCAAAAATTCGGCGATGTCCCTTACTTTACGGCTAAAAGCAAGGGCACTTTCAGCGTAGTCTGGATCGTCTTTGAGGAGGGTATGATACCCCTTGGTGAGGCAGCCACAGGTAGCGCAATCGGTAACGATGACCTCAACCCCAGCTGAGGTGAAAACATTGATATTGTGCCTCGCCAGCTTCTTCGCCTGCTCTATCTCCCCATAGCCCGCATGAGGCATACCACAGCATCTCTGTTCTTTAGGAATAACAACCTCGCAGGAATTCTCGGTCAAAACCGCCACTGTGGCCAAGGCAGTGGAAGTAAAAATCAAGTCCTGGGCACAACCTAGGAAATAGCCCACCCTATGTTTTCTTACCTCTTTGGCAGGCACCACCTCCTTTAACTGCTCCCTCATGGGCTTTCTAGGAAGAGAGGGCAACAAATACTCTAAGTCCCTCCAGCGCTCTGAAAAGGCATCCATAACCTTTAATCGGTGTACTACCCTTTGCAAGCTTGTTTGCTGGTACAGATAGAAAGGAAGGAGGGAAAGCTCCAGTCTCTTGGGGAAGGGCGATATGTTTTGGAGAGCGAGCTTTCTTAAAAAAGGCGGTGGAAGCTCCCGGTTAATCTGCACCTTGGTTCCGGAAACCAGCTCGTCAGTCCTGACTCCCGGGGGACAGACACTGACGCAGGCAAGGCAATTAAGGCAACCATAGATATATTGGGCAAGGTTTTTAGTGACGGAGAGTCTGCCTTCAGCAACAGCCCTAATTAGGGCTACCCTACCCCGGGGGCCAGCAGGCTCTATTTGCAGTTCTCGATAGGTGGGACACACCGCCAGGCATAGACCGCAGCGCATGCAACTCAAAAAATCTTCAGGATTCACGTTATCTCTCTGGATTAAGGAAGAGTTTTACGGGCTATACCCGGTAAATATCTTACCAGGGTTGAGGATATTCTCAGGATCGAACCCTTCTTTAATGATCTTCATTACCTTTAACCCTAGAGGCTTGACCTGCCAAGGCAAGAACCGCGCTTTAGTTAGGCCAATGCCATGCTCTCCGGAGATAGTACCCTCTAGCTTAAGTGTTACCTCAAAAACCTCCCTGATAGCCGCTTCCACCCTTTTCATCTCCGCCTCATCCCGCTCATTGGTCAAAAAAGTGGGGTGGAGATTGCCGTCACCGGCGTGACCAAAGATACCCACCTGAATATCCTGCCTCTGGACAATTCGTTTTATTTCGATTATCATCTCGGTCAGCCTGCTCGGGGGAACCGTGACATCCTCCAATATAGTGGTAGGTCGCACCCGGGACAAGGAAGCCAGAGCCGAGCGACGGGCTAAGGTGAGGGACATGGCCTCTGAAGGAGTTAAAGCCAGCTTCACCTCCAAGGGCTGATGCCGAGAGCAGATTTCCACTACCTTTTCCGCCTCCCGTTCCACATCCCACTTTGAACCATCAACCTCAATGAGGAGGATAGCCTCTGCATTTCGCGGTAAGCCAATATGAGTGTGGGCCTCCACGCAGTTTATGGTCACCTTATCTAGAAACTCCAAGGTAGTCGGTAAAATCCGATTGGCGATAATCTCAGAGACACTTGAGGCAGCAGCTTGAAAATTGGGGTACAAGATGAGAAGGGTTTTTTTAGTCTCCGGGAGAGGGATCAACCTTAGAATAATCTTTGTGAAAATGCCCAACGTTCCTTCGGAGCCAATCATCAGTTTTGTCAGGTCATAGCCCGCCACGTTTTTAACCGTCTTACCACCGGTGACCAACACCTCCCCGCTGGCCAAAACCGTTTCCAAGCCGATCACGTAATCCTTGGTTGTCCCGTATTTTAACCCTCTCAAGCCCCCGGCGCACTCCGCCACATTACCACCAATTGTGGAAACATTGGCGCTGGCGGGATCAGGGGGGTAAAATAGCCCTACTTGCTCTACCGCTGAGTGGAGGGTGCGGGTGATTACCCCCGGCTCGACAGTAGCAGTGAGATTGTGAGAATCAATCTCCAAAATGCGACTCATCCGAGTGAGCTGGATTATAATGCCTCCCTCGATGGGGATTGTGCCTCCACTCAGATTGGTGCCACTGCCCCGAGGAACAACCTTTATTCCCCTGGCTTTGGCGAGATGCAGAAGGTTTACTGCCTCCTCAGTAGAACTAGGCAGTACTACCGCATCCGGCAAATTATCGGCTGGTAAGGGGGCGGCATCGTAGGAATAGCACACTAGATCCTCGGGAGAGGAAAGGACATTTTCCTTCCCCACGATAAGTCGGAGTTCCTTCAAAAGGTTTTGTTTAATCATAATACTGGAATTCCCATTTCAACTCTTGATAAAACCATGCCTGACTCCTTTCCATACCCAGGGCGATGATATCACCTTAACACTTGCAAGTCAAGGAGAGGCCGAATCGTAACGCCAGATTATGGACGCCCATCCTCAACTCCCCTATAATTAGCGGGATAGAACGGCCTTACTTGACACCTTACACAGTAAGGGTGATTGATGAGAATTGCACTGATCGTAACTATTGGCTTGGTGACGGGATTTTTGTCCGGCACTTTTGGAATCGGAGGAAGCATAATCAGCACTCCGGCTTTGCGTTTGATCCTGAAAGTAGGGCCCCTGATAGCCGTCGGAACCCCTCTTCCGGTGATTATTCCCACCGCCGTCTCCGGGGGATGGGCTTACTACAAAAAGGGATTGGTCAACTTCAGGGTGGCGTTGTGGGCCGCTCTGGGCGGCATCCTGGGAACGTCTGTGGGGTCCTTCGCCACCTATTACATCTCGGGACATGTCCTGATGTTGGCCACAGCCGCCCTGATTGGCTATCTGGGACTGAATTTTATGAGCAAGTCCACTCTCAGAAAAAAAGTCGCACGTCCAGTGAGGAGCCAGGAGGCATCCAACATAAGAAGAGTGGCCCAAAGACATGAAACCCATGGAGGCCAGAACAAAGCAGTACTTGCCCCAGATTCTAACCAAAGTGAAATCCAGGCACTTCCGGTGTTGGCCATAGGGATCGGCGCAGGCCTGGTTTCGGGCTTACTGGGCATAGGAGGAGGAATATTACTAATCCCTGCTTTCCTCAAGATTTTAAAGATGCCGCTGAAGGAAAGCTTTGGAACTTCCCTGGTCGTAGTATCTTTGATTGCTATCCCCGGAAGTATTATCCACTATTATCTGGGACATGTGGATCTTTGGATAGCCATTTTCTTGAGTGTAGGGGTTATCCTGGGAGCCAATTGGGGAGCGAGATTTTCTATTCGGACCCGGGAGTCAGTGCTGGTACTGTTGTTCGGCCTGTTCTTGACAGTGACCGCCTCGGTTTTCGGTTATTTAGAGATATTGAGCATGATTTCGGGGTAACGCCATAAACCGTCCAACTCTTAGGTTAGGTAGAAAATAACCAGCATTTTCATCTATGAACCCATTTTCCGCAAGTTGAAATCATGTTTTTTCGGATTTTTCACCTTCTACGACAGACTGTCCCCAATAGTAATC
>QLUS01000073.1 GCA_018725535.1 Bacillota bacterium | reverse complement strand
ACAGCGGATAGCGGATAGCGGATAGCGGACAGCCCCCCAGTTAATCTCTGTGCCCTCTGTGTCTCTGTGGTGCATCATCTTTCTGCTCCGGCGAAAACACCACCGTATGCCGCATGTTGACCGTGACGGCGACGCGCATACAAGGGGGGAGTAGATGCGCGGAGAGGCCCTGCGAGTGGAGCACACTGCCGTCATCTAACTGTAGTGTGTAGAGCGCATGCGCTCCAAGAAAGCGTACTTCCGTGATGACCGCTGTGCCGGTTGGATCGTCTGCGATGGATACGTCGTCCGGCCGTATTAGGAGATCGACATCAGCACTGCCCTGTCGCTCGGAGTTAGGCAAAGCGAAGCTACCTAAGCCGGAGATAACCATGCTACCCTCCACACGCGCCGATAAATAGTCGGCGCGACCGACAAAATCGGCGACGAAACGGCTGGCGGGGTGATGGTAAATCTCATAGGGAGTGCCTACTTGTTCGAGCTTACCGCCGTTTAAGAGCCCCACGCGATCAGAGAGCGAAAAAGCCTCCTCTTGGTCATGAGTGACAAGAATTACCGTGGTGCCGCTGTCCCGGAGGATCTCCTTCGTTTCGCTGCGCAAAGCGGCGCGCAGCTCGGCATCGAGGTTTGAGAAAGGCTCGTCAAGCAGCATCACTTTCGGCGCAGGTGCCAGAGCACGTGCTAGGGCGACGCGCTGCTTCTGCCCGCCCGACATCTCGTGCGGGTACTTTTGCCCCGCTGCGGCTAGTCCAACTAGGGCAAGCAACTCGTTGACGCGCTTGGCGATGGCAGCCTTCGGAAGACCGTACAAGCCAAAGGCCACGTTCTCAAATACGGTCATATGCGGGAACAGCGCATAGTCTTGAAACACGATGCCCACACCGCGTTTTTCCGGCGGCATAAAGTATGTGGGGCTTGAGACAAGCACATCGTCAATGGCAATTGACCCCTCGCTTAGACAGTCAAGTCCGGCGACGAGCCGCAAGGTTGTCGTCTTGCCGCACCCGGAAGGCCCAAGCAAAGAAAAGAACTCGCCGCGGTTGACGGTGAGCGTAAGGTTATGCAACGCGATAACATCAGGGTAGCGCTTGCCTAAGCCACTTAACTCGACATGGGGTTCTACTGCTGTCCCTACCGCAGCGCAAAGCTGTTCGCTCATAAACTACGTCCTTTCACTTGCTCTGCGACAAGAGCAGCTTGATGGGTATAAGGCCTGCCAGCACAATAGCAAGCGCAGGAAGCGCGGTGCTCGCCCATAGCGACTCCGCGGCCATCTGCCACACCCAGATGGCTAGCGTGTCGTAGCCTAATGGGCGCAGCATCATGGTGATGGGAAGCTCTTTCATCACATCGACAAACACAAGGATGGCCCCGGCCATTATGCCCGGCATAATCAGGGGCAGTTGCACTTCTGTGATTAGTCGCATCGTACTCGCACCGAGTACGCGCGCGGCTAAAGTTGTGTTCGGGGGAATTTTCTCTAGACTCGAGTCCACGCTGTTGTAGGCCACAGCCATAAAACGCACGGTATAAGCGTAAATGAGCCCGACGATGGAACCGGTAAAAATGAGCCCCGGGGTGAATCCCCACCACGCTGTTGTTAGCGTATTTATACCGCGATCAAGCGCAGATAAAGGTAGCAGGATACCCACGGCAATCACGGCTCCGGGCAGAGCATAGCCGGTGGTAACCACTTGCGTTAGAAGGCGTGACAGCGTGCCGCCTCTAAGGCGTGCTAGACTAGCCATCAGGAGCGCAACGGCGACAGCGGCGACAGCGGCGATAGCTGCGAGCGACAGGCTGTTCCCCGCTAGTCGCACATAGACAGCTAAAGCGCCGGGCGTTAACTGGCCAATCTCGCGTGAGCCCCAAACCAAAAGTTGAGTGAGCGGCAGCCCGAAAGCCGCAAAAACTATGCCACTACAAATGCCTACTGCCACTCCCCCACGCCAACCACTAAGGGACATTGTGGGTAATCCCTGGTTTTTCCCCTTGATTTGATGGTAAGCCCGCCGATTGCGCAGGCGATGTTCCGAAAGCAACAGGAGAGCAGAGAGCATAGCCAATAAACCCGCCATCTCCGAGGCTGCGCCTAGGTCCATAAGCCCATGCCAAACGCGCAATATGCCGTCGGCAACAGTCGGGAAGTTGAAGTAGCGCACGGTGGCAAAGTCGGCTAGCGCCTCCATCAGAGCGAGCGACACCCCGGCGACGATTGAGGGGCGCGCCAAAGGCATGACCACCTGAAAGAACAAGCGCGTCTTACTGCTGCCTAAAACCTTCGCGGCTTCAATGGCTGAACCTGACTGCTCCGCGAAACCCGCCTTAGCGAGGAGGTATACATAAGGGTAGAGCACAAGCGTCATCACCGTTATGGCCCCAAAGCCTGACCTAATCTGCCAAAAGCCCCATGTCTCAAGCCCCCAAGCGCGCAACAAAGTCTGCACAGGCCCGGCAAAATCGAAGATGGCCATATACACAAACCCCATAATGTACGCGGGCATGGCCATAGGCAATACAAGCAGCCATTCGAATGTCTTCTTGCCCGGAAACTCATATGCCGTCACCAGCCAAGCGAGCGCAGTGCCAAGCATCAGCGTACCGATGCCCACGCCAAGAAGCAGCACGGCAGTATTAAGGAGTAGCTCGGGGAGAATTGTATCCCAGAGATGCTGCCAAACACTCCACGTTGGTGTGAGCAGCGAAGACGCCACCACCAACACCGGCAGGAGCGTGAGCGCAACTATAAAGAAAGGAAGCGAGGACAAAAGGCTAGGCCTCTTGTCCCGCGCAACTTGCATGACGAGGGTTTTATCTGTCATTAAATTACTACCCTTCCTCGTGACTACGCGGCTAGGGAGTCTAAACGCAGTTTATCTATAGCCCGCGCGGTTAAGGATTTGTACGGAATCAGCTTGTAGGCGGCCGAATTCGCCAATGTTTAGGGCATCGGCCTTAAACTCGCCGAACCCGACGATGATCGGATGTGCGGTAGCCTTAGGGTTCGCGGGGAATTCATGGTTTGAGCTCGCGAAATCTGCCTGGCCCGCCGTCGCCAGCCATTCTAGGAGCTTAACGGCATTGTCGCGGTTGGGAGCGTGGGCGGTTACACCCGCACCACTAATGTTTTGGTGTGCGCCACGGTCATTCTGGTTGGCCCAAAAGACACGGATGGGGAACTGAGGGTTCGCTTGGAGCAACCGGCCAAGATAGTAGTGGTTAGTCAGCGCTACATCGCCTTGACCAGCGGCTAGTGCTTCTAGAATACGGGTATCGCTGTCAATCAGCGTCGGTCCGTTAGCCACCCAACCCCGGACGATCTCTTCTGCGCGTGCAGGACCGTGTGCGGCAACAAGGCTCGAGACAAGGGACTGCGTGTAGGAGTGCGTAGACGGGCGCATTACGAGTCTGCCCTTCCACTTAGGGTCAGTTAGTGCCTCGTAAGTTGAGAGTTCCGCGGGATTAACGCGGGCGGGGTGGTACAGAATAGTCCGCACGCGGCGAGTAAGGCCAAACCAACGGTTCCCGGCATCCCGCAAATTAGCAGGTATATTGTCGCGCAACACCTTGCTATCAACAGGAGCCAAAAGTCCGGCTTCGCCCGCTAACCAAAGGTTACCGGCATCAACAGCCATGTACACGTCAGCCGGGGTGTTCTTGCCCTCGGCGCGCAGGCGCTCGCGCAACAAGGCGTCGCTGCCCGTAGTAAAGCGTACTTGTATGCCGGTTTCCTTCGTGAATCTCTCAAAAACAGGTTCCACGCCATAGTGACGGGATGTATAAACGTTTACGACTTCGGGCTTCCCGGCGGCCTCTTCTGCCGGGAATAAGTCGACTACCCCGCCGAGCACGAAAGCCGCTATCACGGCCACTACCCCAAGGGCTAAGTACATGGATTTCTTGTTCATTATAGAACCTCCCCCTTTTTATTGCAATCCTCGCCTACTCAACACGAGAGAGCGAGAATCGTTCTCATGTATAGTAGCAGGCTAGTGGAGGATTGTCAATAGGGGTTTGATTTTTGCTTTTTGTTTGCTCCCTAGCTGATAGCTAAGTGCTGAAAGCCCTGTGGCGGCTACCAGCGTACAGCGGCAAGCGCACAAAGGGATTTACCCTAGGCGCGTGGAATAACGCTTCATGTAGGAACAATTCGTGGAGGGATAGCTTTGCAGTATAGACCTTTTGGACAACTAGGTTTTAATGTCTCCACCCTAGGTTTTGGGTGTATGCGCCTGCCCTTGCTCGAAGCTACGCCGAGCGCGCACGGCAACGTCGCGGAGGAGGCCCGCATAGACGAGCCATTAGCTACGGCCATGCTTCGGTTTGCCATCGACCAAGGCGTTAATTACGTGGATACGGCCTACAATTACCACGGCGGTCAGAGCGAATGGGTTGTCGGGCGCGCCTTGGCTAATGGCTACCGCGAGAAAGTCAAGCTGGCCACCAAGCTCCCCTGCTGGCTGGCTAAGGAGCCTGCGGACTTTGACCGCCTACTTGACGAGCAGCTTAGGAAACTAAACGTTTCCCATGTAGACTTTTACCTCCTCCACGCGCTGCGCGGTGAGTCCTGGAAAAAGGTAAAGGCGCTTGGTGTACTGGATTTCCTTACACGGGCGGTAGCTGACGGGCGCATTAAGTACCCTGCCTTCTCGATACACGATGAGTTCCCGGTGTTTAAGGAAATCCTCGATGCGTACGCTTGGGCCATGTGCCAAATTCAGCTTAACTACATGGACGAAGACTACCAAGTAGGACTTGGGGGGCTCCAATACGCGGGTCACAAAGGCGTGCCGGTGGTGATCATGGAACCACTGCGCGGCGGTAAACTCGCACAAGAGCCGCCAGAAAAAGTCAAGCAAGTGTGGAAACAGGCCAAAAAGAAACGAACCCCAGCTGAATGGGCCTTCCGCTGGGTATGTGACTTTCCGGAGACTACGGTCGTTCTAAGCGGCATGTCGACCATGGAGCAAGTGCGCGAGAACCTAAAGATTTTTGACGGCTGTAAGCCGCCCTGTCTTGATTTGCAGGAAGGTTTCCTCGTAGATAAGGTTAAACAAATTTATCGTCAGCGCATGGCCATAGGCTGCACGCAGTGCGGCTACTGCATGCCCTGCCCGGCAAACGTCAACATTCCCCACATCCTCGACCTGTACAACGATTACGCTATGTTTGGTTCGCCCGCGGGAGCGTTCCGTGACGCCGCGCAATGCGTACAGTGCGGCAAGTGCGAGGCAGAGTGTCCGCAGCATTTGCCGATTATAAAGGCACTGCGGGAAGCGCACCAAGCATTACAAGGGTAATGGGTTTTCACCCTTACTCAGTACCAGTGTAACGCAGTGCCCGCGTCGCGTTGAGTACCGCTAGTAGAGCCACGCCGACATCCGCGAACACCGCCGCCCAAATTGTCGCTATGCCTGCTGCACCAAGGGCCATAAAGCCAATCTTAAACCCAAGCGACAAGGCGATATTTTGGCGGGCTATGCGACGGGTGAAGCGCGCGATTCTAATCGCCGCAGTGAGTTTGGCCAAGGAGTTTGGCATAATGACGACATCCGCTGCTTCGATAGCGGCGTCACTGCCCAGCGCGCCCATGGCCACGCCGATATCTGCCCGTGCCAGTACGGGAGCGTCATTAATCCCGTCCCCAATGAAGGCGAGTTTACCTCCGCTGTGTGCCTCTGTCTCGCGCAGGGTGTCGACAGCGGCTACTTTGTCTTGCGGCAGGAGTTCGGCCGCATAGCCGTCAAGCGCCAAGTCGCGCGCTGCTTTGTCGGCTATGTCCTTCCTGTCGCCCGACAGCATCCATAGTTTGCTGATTCCCAGCCTGCGAAGGTCGGCAATAACGCCGGGAGTTTCGCGCCGCAAGACATCCGCGACAATTATGGAACCCATCCATTGTCCCCCCAATGCCAGATGGACGACGTTTTCCTCCCCTTGTGCAGGGGGGACATCGACGCCGCGCTCAGCCATAAGTTGCTCATTACCGAGCAGCATACAAACGCCATCCACCGTCGCTTCCAGCCCTCGCCCCGCAAGTTCGCATACGTGACCTGCACGCTGCGTGTCCTGTGGCTTGCCGTGCGCCATAGAAATCGCCCGTGAGATGGGGTGATTAGAGTGTCCGGCCAAAATTGCAGCATACGCGAGGAACTCGTGCTCGCTCACGCCGCTTCGGGGTTGTAGGCGTACAACGCTAAACTGACCATGGGTTAATGTCCCGGTCTTATCAAAGGCAACCATAGAGACCTTAGCCAGAGCATCAAGGTAGTTCGCGCCCTTGAAGAGCACCCCTTGGCGTGAGGCCGCGCCAATGCCGCCAAAGTAAGTGAGCGGAACGGAGACCACTAAGGCGCAGGGACAGGAAATTACAAGCATCACTAAAGCGCGATACAGCCACTCGCTGAAACTCGCGCCGGGGACGACAAGCGGGGGCACGACTGCTACGAGGACGGCTCCCACGACTACCGCGGGCGTGTAAACACGCGCAAAAGTTGTAATAAGCCGCTCCGTCGGGGCCTTGCGCTCACTCGCTTGCTCCACAAGCTCTAGGATACGAGCTACGGCGGAGTCAGCATAGACTTTGGTTACCTCTAGGGTAAAGACTCCCGTAGTGTTAACCATCCCGGCTAAAGCGGTATCGCCTAACCCTACGGAACGCGGCAGTGACTCGCCGGTGAGGGCCGAAGTGTCGAGCGACGAAGTCCCTTCGCGAAGGATGCCGTCTAAGGGCACGCGTTCACCCGGCTTAACGAGAATATGTTGACCGACCTGCACGGCCTCCGGTGATGTGCGGACCGGACCTGCGGGCGTCAACAGATTAGCGTATTCGGGGCGCATGTTAAGCAAGGCCGTGATTGAGCGACGCGAATTATCGACGGCCTTGTCCTGAAAGTACTCCCCCACTGCGTAAAACACCATCACTGCCGCCGCCTCTGCGGTTTTGCCGATGGCGATGGCACCAAGCGAGGCTATCCCCATCAGGAAATTCTCGTCAAAGACTTGGCCCTTAAGCACATTGTGAGCG
This sequence comes from Bacillota bacterium, assembly GCA_018725535.1. Taxonomy (GTDB): domain Bacteria; phylum Bacillota; class UBA994; order UBA994; family UBA994; genus UBA994. Next base: position 713 of record QLUS01000073.1, on the reverse strand, counting down.
GCAAGCCAAAGGACCGGCCACCCCACCATTAGATAAGATGTCAGCAGCAGACCGTGTACGAGGAAAGTGTGCGTCCCTAGCTGCCACTGCCACACTGTACCAAAGACAAGCATAGCAGCAGCCGCGACAACAATGGGCAGGGAACGCGCTGGGCCCCCACATGCCTGCCCGCAAGATTGCCTCTCTCCCATACTTACCGCTCCTCTCTAAAGTGCGCTTGCGCTTCGCGGATAATGTGGAGGACATGCGCATCGTCTAGGGCATAATAGACGTTTTTCCCTTCGCGGCGATGCCTTACCAACCTCGCCATCCTGAGCAAGCGAAGGTGATGCGATATTGCGGGCAGACTCATTTCCAGAATCTCGGCCAAATCACAAGTACATAGCTCACCTTGGGCCAAGAGATACACGATGCGCGTGCGCGTTTCGTCGCTGAGCACCTTAAAGAGCTCCGACAGTCCTGCCACTTCGATTAGCTTGTCACGCAGAGCCTCTACTTCCGCCGCCAAATGGGCAGAAGAACACCAATCAGTCTTTGGGTAGTCGTCCACAACCGCAGCCTCCCCATAAAAATTATACGATTAAGCAATTGCTTAATCGTATTCTAGCAGGAGTATGAGAGAGGTGCAAGTGGCACACACCTCCCTTCGTAGTGGCGATGCCCCGCATCACCCCGGTCCATTCCATCGTCAGCGTACGGGTCGCACAGATGCG
>QLUS01000072.1 GCA_018725535.1 Bacillota bacterium | reverse complement strand
TTATGCCATGAGTGTTACCCATGTATCTCAGCCTCCGCAGCGAGCGCATTAACTCACGTAAAATCTTACCGAGGGGGAAGTGGTTCACTCACATCGAAATCTTACCGAGGGGATGTGAAGTTGTTTCTCCCGCCTTCTATGGGTATCAGGTCGCAAGCGGAAGTATGGTGCAGAGCTTCCCAAGCCTAAAGAGATCCGCACAAGCGATGATTATCCTTGGCTAGAGACGTCTGTTTTCGGTGCGGGTAGAATACATAGCTTACGGCAGCTGGTAGTACCTAATGTCCTTTGGCGGTCAGGCACACTCAGCAGGCTCCTACGCCTCATCGTTATTGCGCCCTTGGGCTACCGACTTACTAAGACAAGCCGAATACTGTACCGTGACCCGGCATATTTACTAACCACCGACTTGACGTCTCCAGTCGATTCTCTAATCCAAGCGTACTTTTGCCAAAATGACGTAAACAAGAGGACCGGAGACCGTCTACCCTCGATATTATTGCCTTGTTGAGAGAGGAGATGCTCAGTCTAGTCATCTCGGACAAACCAACAAGCATATCTGACGAAACTGGCGAAGGTTCTCGAGGCCCCTGCTATTCTTTACGTTGCAACGTAGGAGAAAAAAGCGCCAAACTCGAGTGAGGGCGGGTTGCCCTCCGCCTACTCGACTCCCCACTGCTTCCCCACTGCTTCCCACTGCTTCCTAGTTCGAGTTGCGTTCATCCCAACCACGTGCTATACTGTCAAAGGCACAGGTGACTTGGAGGCGTGAATACAGGCTTCTATACTCTAGCGTAGCGTATGGGAGCCTTGGTTTTTGGCGTATCTTTGGACGAATGTAGACCAAACTATGAAACGTAAAGGAAGAGAAAGAATTGCCTAATTTTAACGAACTAACACTTAGCCGTGAGGTACTTATGGCGATCGCCGACATGGGATTTGAGGAGATGACCCCTATCCAGGCAGCGGCTATACCGCTAGCACTTGAAGGGCGCGATGTCTTGGGCCAGGCCCAAACCGGCACAGGGAAAACAGCTGCCTTTGGCATACCTATGATGGAGCGCATCCGCATGGATGTCGAGCAAGTGCAGGCCCTAGTGCTTGCACCGACACGCGAATTAGCCATGCAAGTGGCCGAAGAATTGAACCGGCTTGGCGCAGTAAAGGGCGTACGTAGCCTCCCCGTATACGGCGGCCAGGAAATAGAGCGCCAGATTCGCGCGATTAAGGCTCGCCCCCACATTGTTGTCGCCACCCCCGGCAGGCTCTTAGACCACTTGCGCCGGAGGACCTTGCGCATCGGGCAGGTGAGCTTTGTCGTATTAGATGAAGCTGACGAAATGCTCAATATGGGCTTTATTGAGGACATCGAGTCCATCTTGGCAGAAACGCCCGGCGAGCGGCAGACCATGCTCTTTTCGGCGACCATGCCAATGCCAATTCAGAACTTAGCGATGAAGTTTATGCGCGAGGCTGTTAAAGCAACAGTGCCGGTGCGTGAGCTTACCGTTCCGACGACTGAGCAGCACTACATTGAAGTCAGGGAATCGCAGAAGTTCGATGTCCTATGCTTGTTGCTGGATACAGCTAGCCCTGGGCTTTCTATCGTATTTGGGCGCACTAAGCGGCGCGTCGATGAAGTGTCTGAGGCCCTCGCTAAGCGAGGCTACGCAGCTCTCGGGATACACGGCGACCTAACACAAGCGCGGCGCGACCAGGTTATGCGCAAATTTCGCGATGGTTCCATTGACGTGCTGGTAGCGACGGATGTGGCAGCGCGTGGCTTAGACATTGAGGGAGTCTCCCACATCTATAATTTCGATATCCCGCAGGACGCAGAAGGATACGTTCACCGCATCGGGCGCACTGGGCGGGCGGGGCGCACTGGTCAAGCCACGACATTAGTTACGCCGCGCGAATTCGACCTCATGCGGCTCATCGAAAGGATGACTGGTCGTAAAGTACAGCGCCGTCCTAGCCCCACCTTTAGCGAAGCCATTGAAGGACAGCGCCGCTTAAGCATGGATAAGCTGCTGCAAGTCGTCGAAGAGGGGAATATCGAGCATTACAAGGGGGCCGCAGAAGCGCTCTTAGCCAAAGCCGACTCTACCTCGCTGATAGCGGCAGCGCTAAAATTCATGACCAAAGAACCTGATGCCACGCCGGTACTGCTCACGGAGGCAGCCCCGCTGCGACGCCCGCGCAGTGAATCTAGGCCCTTTAGCCGGCCGCGTAGCGACACTGGCGGACGTGATCGCCGTCAGAGCGACCGCCGCTCACGGCAGAACTGGGATGCGCGGCGCTAGTAGTGGACCAAGCATCAGACCTTAGGCTTAGGGAACGCGACGGTGAAGGTGCTGCCTAAGGGCGAGCTCTCGATCCTGATTGTGGCGCCGTGGCGCTCGGCATGCGGTAGCATACCGCCAGCCCGAGTCCGGTGCCATTTTCTTTGGTGGTGAGAAATGGTGTGCCTATTGTGGTATGAGTTCACTGGCGATGCCGTAGCCCTCATCGCTCACTGTCAGGCAGACTGCATCTGCCTGTTCTAGGGTCTCTATAGATACCGTTCCCTCGGGCTGCATTGCTTCCAGAGCATTGTTAACGAGGTTCGTCAACATCTGTCTAAGCTCAGCCTCGTTGGCGACAATGTTTGCGGGTGAACGCAGGGCGTAGCTAATGCGCATGGACTTAACTAGTGCTACGGAATTCAGCACGGGGGCAAAGCACTCTATGAGGGCGGAGAGACAGCACGGCTTAGTGTTTACTGCGGTGCGAGAGAGGGAAAGATAGGTCCCTAGCCTTTTCTGTGCAGTCAATCGCTAAAACAAGGACTCCCGCAGTCTGGGCCTCTGCGTTAGATTGCTGCGCATAGGTGGAAATGTCGTAGACGCGATTGCGGATGTGCTGGCGAATGCCTAATGTGCTGGTGCCCTGCAGCGCGCCCGCAATGAGGGCGGTGCCCACGCTTGGGGTAAGCTGTGAGTAGTGCTGGCCCAAGACCTCAGCGCGGCTTGCCTGCGTATGCGCAAGCCATGTGTTGTTGACGCTGCTCACGCATCCGTCCTTATCGAGCGCCATAATGCCTATGGGGCTATGCCCAATCAGCCACGCCAAGGCGTCGCGGTGCTGCAGGGCCTCTGCTTTGGCATCGGCTATTTCGGGCGGGTTTGGCATAAACACACAACCTCCTCGGCTCAGGTTGATTATCTCACACGTACTCCGCGAGTCTTGCAGAGCAGTGCGCTGGTAGACAACGACATTACGACGCATTGGCATGTAATCAGAACGTTGAAAAGGGCTGGATGAGTGGTATAATCGACAGGGTGATGTGGATGAAGGTTGTTTCGCTGGCGAGCTCGAGCACTTACGGCAACGCCTACCTGATTGGCTGGGGTTCTACATATGTATTGGTTGATTGCGGCGTGCCGCTTAGGCGTTTGGAGTCTAGCCTAGTTAGTCTGGGAGTGTCGCCGCAGCGCCTCGCAGGAATTCTCGTGTCGCATGAACACAGCGACCACGTTAAGGCCTTGCAGCTTAAGACACCATTCTCGACGAAGTACAACATCCCGGTGTTCGCGCCGCGCGAATTATTCTCCGCAGGGTTTCGCGGTCTCGGCGCGATACGTGGCCATGCCCTTGTACCAGGCTCCACAGTCCAGATTGGGAGCCTTACCGTTAGCGCCTACGGCAAGTCACATGATGCAGTGAGGCCCCTAATGTTTCGCCTTACCGCCCCGGATGGTGTCGCCGCAGCGGTAGTTACAGACCTAGGCGAAGTTACGGAGGAAGTATATCGCGGCGCGCACAACGCCGACTACCTAGTTTTTGAGAGCAACCATGACCTACATATGGAGCTAGACTCAGGCCGTCCGCAAATGCTTATCCGCCGCGTTCTCGGGCGCTTTGGCCATTTGTCTAATGACGAGGCCGGGGTCGCCTTAAAGGAACTCGTAGGGGAACGCACGCAGGGCATCATGCTAGCGCACCTTAGTCTAGACTGCAACACGCCCCACCTAGCGGTAAAGACCGTCACCCCTTATTTAAGGCGTGCGGGGTTTAGCGGCTTGCTGTCTGTGGCGCAAGCGGGCTCGCCTACCGTGCTTTCAGGCGGAATGCCAATAGCGAGCCATCAGCGCTATGCCGCGCTCGATGCGTTCGGGGAAAGTGCCCGCAATGCTAATACGTAAGAAGTTGCGATATTCTTGTCGCGCCACTGAAAAATCGTCGCCCGGAGAAAAAAGGACGCCTTGTGGTGCAGTGAGCTTCAGTAACTCGCTGGCACGCGCGCCTTCGGGCAATTTTACCCAGCAGTTCATGCCGCCGCGCAGGGGATGAAAGACGGCTGTGCCTTGCCAGTGGCGTTTCAGCGCACTGTAGAGGACCCCGGCTCGCTCGCGGTAGATACTCCGCAGCAGCGCTTGGTGTTTGTCCCAGTGGCCGCTCCTCAAGTACAGGTCCAGAGCACGTTGGGTAAGGCCGGAACTACCGATGTCGACGGCCTTTTTTGCATCACGGACATGCGACATCAGCTGGGGCGGCACTACTATGAAACCGAGACGGAGTCCGGGCATAAACATCTTAGAGAAGCTCTTGACGAACAGAACCCTATCTGGCGCTTCCTGCCACAAGAGAGGCGGCCTAGTCGGCGTGTAATACAGCTCCGAGATATGGTCATCCTCGATGATGTAGAAGTCCCGCTCCCGAGCTAACTGGACAAGCTTCTTACGGATGTCCGCGCCGTACACAGCGCCGGTCGGGTTATGGTAGTTAGGGATGGTGTAGACTAAGCGGGGGGCATGGCGCAAAGCTTGCTGTAGCGGCGCTAGTCTTAGGCCCGTTTGACCGATAGGAACGCCCACCACGCGGGCCCCCACCGCTTGAAAGGCCTGCATAGCTCCGGGATAACAGGGGCTCTCCACTACAGCCAGCGCGCCAGGTGCGAGCAGCAGTTGAGCCAAGAGAAAGATGGCCTGTTGTGCACCCGAAGTTATGTGAACGTGCTCAGAATTTACCGTAAGCCCTTGTTGCGCTAGATAAGCGGCAATACTATGCCTAAGTGGGCCGTATCCCTGCAGTTCAGGGTAGGCGAAGGCTTGGCCGCGGTCTCTATCAAGCACTGTGTTGAAGGCGGCCTTAAACTCATCCACTGGGAAAAACTCTGGCGAAGGTGTGCCTGAGGTGAAGTCGATATCTGCTTGTTCTGCCTCTGCGGGCACGTGGGGGACCGCAGGCTTAGGAGCAAGGTAAGTGCCGCTCCCTTCCCGGCAGTAAACTAGGCCCTCTTGCTCGAGTACCCGCAAAGCCGCGACCACCGTGGAGGGATTCAGGCAGTGCTCACGCGCAAGCGCACGCACTGACGGTAGCCGAGTATGCGCGGGGTGTGAGCTAGTCTCACGCTTCAACTGCTCAACTAGGGACTGATAGAGAGGTTTGTTTCGGGCTAGGTCTAGGCTCGCCACTTCGAGTTCCTCCTTGACAATTACGCAAATACTACTATAATTTTGGCGACGGAGTAGCTCATACAGTTCTAACTGTATCGATACACCGAATAGATGTCAAGGAGTTGTGCGTCAAATGCGGACAGGTCTAAACCGTGGGTTAGCCGAGATGCTCAAGGGCGGGGTAATTATGGATGTCGTGAACGCCGAGCAGGCGCTCATTGCGGAGGCGGCGGGGGCTGTCGCCGTGATGGCACTTGAACGCGTCCCGGCTGACATTCGCAAGCAGGGCGGGGTAGCGCGCATGAGCGACCCGGAGCTCATTATTGCCATTAAGGAAGCCGTGAGTATTCCTGTTATGGCCAAAGTACGCATCGGACACTTCGTGGAAGCGCAGATTCTCGAAGCGCTGCGCATTGACTTTATTGACGAGAGTGAAGTGCTGACCCCCGCAGACGATCAGTACCATATCGACAAGCACCGTTTTACCATCCCCTTCGTCTGCGGGGCGCGCAACTTAGGCGAGGCGCTGCGCCGTATCGGCGAGGGGGCAGCTATGGTGCGCACTAAGGGCGAGGCCGGGACGGGCAACGTGGTGGAGGCAGTGCGCCATATGCGGGCCGTGCAAAGCGAGATGCGCCGGGTAATGCTGGCCCCCGATGAAGAACTGATGACGATAGCCAAGGAGCTTGGCGCACCTTTCCCCCTAGTGCAAGAGGTCAAGAAGTTAGGCGCACTTCCCGTTGTGAACTTCGCCGCAGGTGGTATCGCCACGCCAGCTGATGCCGCGCTGATGATGCAGCTAGGTTGTGATGGGGTCTTCGTTGGTTCAGGTATCTTTAAATCGGCAGACCCCGCGCGTCGTGCGGCAGCGATTGTGCAGGCTACAACGCACTTTAAAGACGCAGAGCGGCTAGCGCACATATCGCGTGGCTTAGGCGAAGCAATGCCGGGGCTTGAGATTGCTGGGCTCACAGCCACCTACGCACAGAGGGGACACTAGTGCGGGTAGGTGTCTTAGCCTTACAGGGTGCAGTTAGAGAACACCTGCGCGCGGTCAAGCGGCTTGGGCACACAGGCGTAGAGGTTCGACTGCCGGAGCAGCTAGAGGGGCTAGACGCCATTATTCTCCCCGGCGGAGAAAGCACGGCGATGAGACGCTTGCTCGACAAGGTTGGGCTCCTGCTTCCGCTCAAGGAGTTTGTGCTGAGTAAGCTTACCTTGGGGACCTGTGCCGGGGCGATTCTGTTGGCGAAGCGAATTGAGCCGTCGTTAGAGGCTCCGGTTCTTGGGGTGCTGGATGTGACGATAGAACGAAACGCCTATGGTTCGCAGCTCGACAGCTTTACCTGCCGGGGTGATGTGGCGGGGTTGCCGGACTTCCCCTTAGTCTTTATCCGGGCACCGCGCTTTGCTGCCCTTGGGCCTAACGTTAGCGTCCTAGCATCGTGCAATGGACAGATTGTGGGCGTGCGCGCCGGTCATACTTGGGCGCTTTCGTTTCACCCCGAACTGACGGAGGACTTGCGCCTGCACGAAATGTTCTTGCGACCAGAATAAGGGGTCTAAAGATGGGCATAGTATTATCTAGAAGAGACGGGTAGCCGTCTCTTTGTCTAGGGATAATACGTTAATGGCAGGTGGTAGATCATTGACATTGCGGTGCTGATTGATTACGAGAACGTCTACTGGAGCCTTAAGAACACCTATGGATTTAGCCTAGAGCCGGGTATGCTCGTCGATGGGGTGCGCAACTTAGTCGGACGCAAAGGGCATGTAGTGCTGATGCTAGCGTATGCAGACTTTGACCACCCCGATTTTAAGGGTCTGCAGACTGAGCTACAGCGGCGGTCAGTAGAACCACGACACGTCTACTCCGTGAACTCGGAGGAGGACAGGCGCAAGAACGCGGCTGACATTGAGCTGTCGCTAGACGCACTAGAGCTAGTCTACACGCGACTCGACATCGACTACTACTGCTTAGTCTGCGGAGATAGGGATATGATCCAGGTAATCAAGAAACTCCACACGCGGCGCAAGCAGGTACAGGTAATCGGGGTAGAACGGACGACAAGCAGAGACCTCAAACAGTTTGCCGACGCATTTTCGTCCGTCGAGGGCATTCTCGGCATAGAGGAGATCACTGACAAAGCGGGCGAAGTAATGCACCCGATCTCGCCTGCCTGATTAAAAAGGTAAACTGTCTGGAACAATCGCGGATGACTTTTGTCGGGTTGAAACCAGTGACAACAAGGGCGCTCTCCAACTTAAGAGATCCGCAGTTTGTGGTATCGCGCGCA
>QLUS01000071.1 GCA_018725535.1 Bacillota bacterium | reverse complement strand
CGCGCCTCCGCCCGCTGACCTCCAATTGTGATAAGTGTCAGCAATGCGGGCGATGTCTTCGTCGGTCAACTCGCGGTGGGTGCGGTCCACCATCCGGCCAAGCTTGCGGGCATCGATGAAGAGCACCTGGCCGCGGCGGTCGCGGGCCAGGAACCAGAGGCAGGCTGGAATTTGCGTGGTATAGAAGAGCTGGCCCGGCAGGGCGACCATGCAGTCCACCAGGTCGGCTTCGATCATCTTCTTGCGGATTTCTCCCTCGCCCGACTGGTTCGACGACATGGCGCCGTTGGCAAGGACGTAGCCGGCGATGCCGGTGGGTGCGAGGTGGTGTAGTTGGACTCCTGGCCGTAGATGGAGATATCGGCGCGCGCCCTGCCCCCGTTGCCGTTGCCGCTCTGGTGGGCACGGATGAATTCCACCGACTGGACGAACATTCCGGCGGAGCCGCAGCAGGGGTCGTAGACGCGGCGAGCACGTCCCTGGCGCGCGCTTCCTCGTCACCGACCCTGATGTTGCTGATAAGATCGATCAGCTGGCCAAGGCGCATCTTATCGAGGACGGGGCGGGCATAGTCTTTGGGTAGCACTCCTTTGAGGGCGGGGTTGTCGCGTTCGATGGCGGCCATGGCGTCATCTACCAGTTGGCCGATAGCTGGCTGACGGGCAAAAGTGCGCAGGTGCGCCCAGCGCGCCTCTGTTGGCACCCAGAAGATGTTCTGAGCTAGGTATTCGTCCGGGTGTTCCGGGTCCGCGCCACTGGGTTGTTCAGCGACAAGCCTGGCGTGCTGCTCCTCGAAGGCGTCCGAGATGTATTTAAGAAAGATAAGGCCTAAGACGACATGCTTGTACTCGGCAGGGTCCATTGAGCCACGCAGGGCATCGGCCATCCGCCAGAGGCTGGTTTCGTAGCCGACATTGGCACCGTTGTTTGCTGGCATATTAATCCCTCAACTCCTCACGCAGAGCTAAAGCTCTGGACTCCCCAACCACTAGCCTGTTTGTGTAAAACCAGAGATTAAATCCCTGTTCCGTATCTATATTGTCTCCGCTTCATCTGTCAATTGTCTCCACAGCAAATCAATATCCAGCTTTTTTACCCAATAATCCAGATATTCTACGTCCAGTCCCCCATATTGCACTTCATATACCCGCAGCGCATCAGTAAATTGTTTTTCACTTCCGCCGGACAGCTTTGCCCATCTAAGTTTGGCCAAAATTGTGTCCTCCGGGGCTGACACCTGCATTTCCATATTCATAAATTTAACGCTGATTTTGCGGGAAAACCGCGATCGGTCAAACTCTCCGCCGGTTAATACCCAAAAATCAACTTTATCTCCGGAGTTAACATCAATAAGGTTGAACATACCGTCACTGTCAATTGCCTCTAAAATGCTCCCTTCATCCAAATAATAGCCCGGTGACGTAAAAGCTGTGAGCAGTTTTTTCGCTCCTGTCTCATGAATAGCAACGACCATATCTATATCATGGGTGGAGCGCGGCTCACCCTGTAAGCTGGAAACGACAGAGCCGGTAATCATATATGGTACTTCAGAATCGACAAGCGTCTGAATAACTTTTTTCAGTAGTTCCGGTTGTGACATTTTTCAAGCCTCCCCAAAAACAGTTTTCTGAAATCCTCTTCCGGCAGATGCGGAAACCTTTGGCGCAACCCATGCATAAAAAGCTGCCGCGAAAAGTCGGACAATGCAAAGACCTTCTGCAGCTTCTCTTCCGGCGACATTTGACGAAGCAGTTGGATGTATAACTTATGATTTGGCTTGCCTTTAATATTCATCTGCTATATTTACCTTCTTCCCGGCTCGGGGCAATCGTCCCGGATCCTGACGTTTTTCACGGATTATTTACCTCAGCGCGTCGAGAATGTACTAAAAGTCGGGCCGATTCAATCTTCGCCAGCCCATTCTTGAAATAGAAATACTTTTGCATCACTCGCTCGAATGCCTCCCACGTTCCCCCTGTGATGGCATCCAACTCGCGATACATCCTACGATTCGGTATTGGTCGGGGCTACGCGGGGATATGCCTCGCGAACGGCTTCCCAGTCGCCGAAATACCATACCTTCAGCTAGGACGCACCATGGAGAGCATGGTGTCGTTTCGCCGGACGATCCGCTTCGCCCTGCTTGGGGCCTCTGCAACGGATATATCAAGCGGTCTTCCGACAGCACCAGCGGTAACGTTTGCAATGTCTAGGTAGGCGATTACTGTGTTAGACAAGATTTATTTATTTGGCCGACGAATGCGAAAAACTTCCGGGCTGACTATAGCAAAAGCGTGCGGCAGTTCTGAGATATGCCGGTTGATAGCAGAAACAACTATTTCGGCTTTGCGTAATGGCGATAGCCCTGCCAACCGGATAAGCACAACGCCATCGCCTCAGGAGTCAGGCGGGGATGAGCATCAAGAATCTGTTCAGCAGTTTCACCGGCAGATAGCTTCTCCAAGATAAGCTCAACAGTGATACGTGTCCCGGCAACAACGGGTTTTCCTATATATGCCCGCAGCGCATCAGTAAATTGTTTTTCACTTCCGCCGGACAGCTTTGTCACACAGATTCCCTCCCTGACGAAGTCTTTTGCGTCATCACTTCGCTTCCTTCAGGGAATCTCCTGCTGTTTTGCTTGCGCGTGTTTGGCAACGATTATGACACCCCTGACGGCACCGGTGCATGCCCGCGCGGGTCTCCTAACATGGCTATAGCGGCTAAATTAGAAAAAATACGGTATGCTGATCATGTGCTCCGGTGTTTGAGCGATAATCCCATTCGCGTCCTGTAAACTTAGGAGATAGACTAGTTCTTCTTCTTTTGCGCCAGCAAGATTAATCAGCTCACGTGCGTCGCCTGCCAGCTGCTGAGTTGTTCCGTAGGGACCGGCTTCCCGTTTGCTCACGGTAGGTATGTTGCCTGTGGACGGCATCAGGAAGAAGCCCAAGCTTAAGACTAGTATCGTCAGTGCCAGCACCCTCCCAAAGGCACGCATCGGGCCACCTCCCTGTCTCAATCATACGACAGGTAAGAGGTGCCGGTCGACGGCGGATTATGCCCTTTCAAACATTACAAGTTCCATTTTGGCCAAGCTGTAGTAGCCGGCAAAACCTTCGGCCTCAAGTTGACTGAGCTGCTTCCCGAGCTTAGCGCGCTCGGGCAGCGTCCGTACAGCGTAGCCTTGCTGACGCAGAGCTTCTGCCGCTGTGATCACGCTGTGCGCCGTACATTCCCCCCGGTTGTAGAGCAGAGCTACACTCGGTATGCTGACGGGGGGAGTAAAGCCCTGCTGTTCTAGCAAAAGCACGATACGCTCAAAACCAATCGAGAACCCCACAGCGGGAACGCTCTGCCCACAGAGCTTACCCACCAGCCCATCGTATCTGCCGCCACCCGCCACGGAAAGCCCAAGCTCAGCCGTCGTTATTTCAAAGACCATCCCCGTATAGTAGCCCATGCCGCGCACTAAGGTAGGCGCAAACCGCACATTGTAATCGCCCCCCGCGAACGTCGCGGCAGTCTCCACTACGCCGCTGAGCGCTTCCACCACACTGCTACTTACACCATGCTCCGCTAAGTTACCGAGACTAAGGCTTTGCATCACACCGACGAGCCCTGCGGCAGCGATTTGGTCAATACCTTGCTTAACTAGCTCTTCTATGACCTTTTCCCAACCGATCTTGTCGGCCTTGTCGATACATACTGCGACTAGCGGCGTTAAAGCAGTATCTAGGCCGAGCGCTGCTACTAAGGCGGCTAGCACACGGCGGTCGCTCACCTCTACCGTAAAGCCACGTAAACCTATCGCTTTTAGCGCCTCAGCTGTGGCGTGAATCAGCTCTAGCTCCGCTATCTCGCTTGCTTCGCCCAAGATATCGATATCGCACTGCGTAAAGGCGCGGAACCGCCCTTTCTGCGGGCGCTCCGCCCGATACACCGTGCCAATCTGCCAGGCCTTAAATGGCTCGGGCAAACGCGCGCGCTGATTGGCGTAAAACCTGGCGAGCGGTAACGTTAAGTCGTAGCGTAACCCGCTGTCTACAAGCTCGTCCTCGTTTTGGCTAGCCTTAGTCAAGTCAAGCTTTTCGCCCCGCTTAAGAATCTTAAAGATAAGGGCTAGGTTTTCGCCGCCTTCGCTGTTCTGCAGGAGCTCAATGTGCTCCACGGCAGGGGTCTCAATGCGCTGAAACCCGTGCTGCGCGTAGGTGCGCGCTATCACGCCAGTTAAATATTCCCGCAGCCGCACTTCACTCGGCAAAAAATCCCGCATGCCCTTGACCGGATTGGTGTTGCATTTCATGGGACGGAACCTCCCTTGCTTTCGCTTGACGACATTGTACCAAGGAATTGCAGCGCACGAAAGGAGAACCCGCTGCGCTGGCCTATGCAGGGATTGCCCCCGTCAACACAGAATGTCCCAACACTCACATCTCAGAACTCACATCTCAGAATTCATCGACTCGTTACGGAGGTGTCGCGCTTTGAAGATTTTGCTGGCTCCTGACTCCTTCAAAGGCACTATGTCATCCCGCGAAGTAATTCACCACTTGCGCGCTGCTGCAGAAATGCACTTCTCGCCGCTGACCATCGTTGAACTACCTATCGCCGACGGCGGCGAAGGCACAGTAGAGGCTCTAGTCACTGCGACCGGCGGCACCTACCGCGAAAGACAAGTAGCTGGGCCCCGGCTAACCCCCCTCACAGCTCGCTACGGCATCATCAACGGCGACACCGCTGTAATTGAAATGGCTCAGGCGTCAGGACTTACCCTCCTGCCACCCGGTGAGCACAACCCTCTGTTAACGACTACCTATGGCACAGGCGAACTGCTCCGCACGGTGCTAGACGAGGGTCTGCGTAAAATCACCATCGGCATTGGCGGCAGCGCCACTAACGACGGTGGCATCGGTTGTGCGCAAGCGCTAGGCGTTAGTTTCAAGGACGCGCACGGGAACGAAGTCGGGTTTGGTGGCACCGAGCTTAAGCGCATTGCCCGAATCGACCTCACTAATCTTGATGCCCGCCTACGAGATTCTAGCGTTACCGTTATCTGCGACGTAAACAATCCACTTACCGGCGATTGCGGCGCAACTCGCGTATTTGGCCCGCAAAAGGGCGCTACCCCCGCTATGCTAGACGAACTGGAGGCGGGCATGCTGCATTACGCCAGCTTGCTGGAGCAGGCCTGCAATTCTGACGTGGGCAGAACGCCCGGCGCAGGTGCTGCAGGCGGGCTAGGCGCCGCGCTACTAGCGTTCTGTGGCGCGAAACTTAGGCCTGGCATCGAGACAGTGCTTGACCTCGTCGACTTCGAGCGCCTACTTGCCGATGTCGACCTCGTAGTGACTGGCGAAGGCCGTATCGACGAGCAAACAGCGTATGGCAAGGTGCCCGTAGGCATTGCTAAGCGCTGTGCCGCCCAAGGTGTAAGCGTAGTCGCTGTAGTAGGGAGCATAGGCAGAGGCGCAAACGCCACTTATCCATTCGGCGTCGACAGCATTATGTCCGCTGTGTCCGCTCCCATGCATCTCGAAGAAGCCTTCCTCCACAAAGAGGAGTTGTTGCGGGACGCTGCTGATAGGATGTTTAGGTTCATCAAAGTAGGGATGAAACTTGCGCGGAACTGCTCCCCACTCATTTTTTCCTCCACCAGCAGCGTCTCCAACATGCGGTGAACGGCCGCCTCGTGCTCGGTAAGCACAGCCTTTGCTCGCAGCTCTGCCCGCCTCAGCATCCCTTGCACAGCCGCGTGTAGCCTAGGCTTAGGCACTAGGCGTTGTGGCTGCGGATGCGTGCTCGCTGCGTATAAAGTCGAGCGCCTCCTTAAGCCCCTGTTTGGCTGTGTTCTGCCCGCCGATGTCCTCAAAGCTTAAGCTGTACACCTCGCTGCCTATAACTTGGCTGGTATGCCTTACCGCGCCGACATGCCTCGCTTTGTACCAGACGGCAGAGGCAAGCAACGACAGCACGACGTAAGGCAGAGTGTCCGGGCTTGTATACACGAGGAAGCCCAGCGCGGCCGAGCCCAATCCAATAAGTAACTCTGGTCGTTTCATCGCATTTCAGCCTCCGCTTTACATAATCTATTATAGGAGTATAGCATAATATTGCATTTTACTTTACAGGTAAAATATCACAAAGTGAGTCACACTGCTAGTGCAAGTTATTTTCTGAACATTAACATATTTGTGCGCCTTTTCTGCTACAATTAACCTTGGAAACTATCTCATGAGAGGAGATGCCTATCTTGCTAGCTGGCAACCTCGTTGTGTCTCCTAGCCTTGACCCCTACCATAACTTGGCTCTCGAAGAACTGCTGTTGTCCCACCTAGGGGAGCGTCAATGCGTGTTGTACCTATGGCAAAACCAACACACAGTCGTAATAGGAAGGCACCAGAACGCGTGGCGTGAGTGCTTGGTGGACCGGATAGAGGCAGCGGGCGGCCGCATAGCGCGCAGACTGTCCGGAGGCGGCGCAGTGTACCACGACCTCGGCAACCTCAATTTCACCTTTCTTGTTCCCAGAGAGGCCTATGACCTGCACCTCCAGCTCAAGGTGATCCTGACCGCAGTGCGCGAACTGGGCATAGAAGCCGAGTTTAGCGGCCGCAACGATATCTTGGCTGCAGGACGCAAGTTCTCCGGCAACGCTTTTTACCACGGGCACAAAGCCTCATTTCATCATGGCACAATTTTGCTGGATGTGGATTTATCCATACTGCAGGACTATCTAAACGTGCCGGTGCAGAAACTGGCAGCGAAGGGTGTAGCCTCAGTTAAGTCGCGGGTTATCAATCTGCGGGAACTAGTGCCTAGCCTAACCATTGAACACCTGAAAACTGCTATGCAGCGCGCTTTTCTCGCCGAGTATGGAGGCGACGGGAACCTTGTGGACCCGAACCCCCTCGTGACGACGCCTGAGTTTGCCATACTTAAGGAGAAATACGCCGGTTGGGAATGGCGCCTCGGTAAAACCCCTGCCTTCGACGTCATACACGAAACTCGCTTCCCGTGGGGGGGCATCGAACTAGGGCTTGTGGTTGTCGGGGGCAAAGTGACCGATGCCAAGATCTTCTCGGACGCCATGGACGTCGACGTCATTGACGCGATGGGTAAGAGCCTCATCGGAATTGCCTATAGCCGCCAGGCCCCGTCTAACGCCTTGTTCGAACTCGCGAACTATACCTTAAACCCACTCATACGCGAGGTAGCCGAGTGGCTAAGTACGGCAGAATGAGAACCCCATTATACGAGCAACACCACGCTTTAGGCGGCAAGTTCATTGATTTTGGCGGTTGGGAGCTGCCGGTGCAGTACAGCGGCATCATCGAAGAGCACGAGACCGTGCGCATGACTGCCGGGCTGTTCGACGTATCCCATATGGGCGAAATCGAGGTTAAGGGACCCGACGCCCTAAATTTGGTGCAAAAGCTAATCACCGGTGATGCGGCTAAACTCCGTGACAGCCAGGTTCTGTACTCGCTGATGTGTTACGAAGATGGCGGCACAGTAGACGACCTGTTGATTTATCGCTACAGCACCAGCCACTTCCTGCTGGTTGTAAACGCAGCGAATGTTGACAAAGACTACCGATGGATCCTCGAGCACGTCCCCCCAGCAATAACGGTCGAAAACCTTTCTGCAAACTACGCGCAAATCGCGCTCCAAGGTCCGCTGTCAGAGGAAATTCTGCAGCAGCTCACCCCTTTCCCCTTAGAGAAAATCCCTTTCTTTTACTTCGTGCCGTCAGTAGTCATCGCCGGGCATTTTGCTTTAGTCTCGCGCACAGGTTACACCGGC
>QLUS01000070.1 GCA_018725535.1 Bacillota bacterium | reverse complement strand
CCACGCATTTTCTCATTGCCCCAAAATACAAAGCCACAAGGGCCAAAAACCCTTGTGTTTACTGCGTTTCTTTGGTGGAGCTAAGCGGAACGCCGGGAACGCCGGGGACGGTTCTTTTTGGCACACACCTCCGTCCCTAGCGCTTCGCCCTTCTCCGATTTCGCCCGCATATCGCCCAACTCTCCCCTCTCGCCTTTTTCTCCTTGACAATTGGAGAGTTCGATTGAAGATTTGCTGGCGTAGATGTGGACCTATGCAGAATCTCGGATTTTACAGAAAAAAGCTCTCTGGGTTTCTCCCAAAGAGCCTTGATTTTACTGGTGCGCCATCAGGGACTCGAACCCCGGACCCGCTGATTAAGAGTCAGTGGAAGGGACAAGTGAAAACTTGGGTTACCCGACAGCGTTTGACGAGCTCCTCCCGTGGTCTGCCACCCTTCCCCCGAGGTTCGGGTCAAGCCTAAGGACAAACCGCCGACTACCCTAGCCCCTGCTTTGCCATTAGGAAAGGTGGGGGCTATTTGACGCTTACGAAGATCCGCGATGGCGTTGCGCGAGCAGTCGCAGTTAACAGCGATGCCACGCTGGCTGACACTCTGACTGCTCAGTCGCAAGATCTCCCGGTAGTCGCTCATTTCTTAATCCCCCTACGCTTGTAGTTCCACTGTCAATAACAATAGACACTCTCATTCTATAGGGGCTAAATGCCACTGGCTCAATCTCACCATGAGCCTGACTCATTTTGACCCGCAATACTCACTTCCCGGCATGCAGGCAGAAGCCGCCAGACTGGTTGAGCAAGCGGTGCTCCTAGGCAAAACTACAACCTCGTGTTAGAACTTTGTTAGAACCTTTGCGATTTGAAGGCAGAATACACGAAAACACAAAAACGCCAAGGGCTCAAAACCCTTGGCATTACTGATTCTTTTGGTGGAGCTAAGCGGGATCGAACCGCTGACCTCTTGACTGCCAGTCAAGCGCTCTCCCAGCTGAGCTATAGCCCCACGTGTTGCGCACCGCCATTGGCAGGTACGTTTCTTATTATACTTAGGCTAACTGGTGCTGTCAACGCAAAATTGCGTGGTCTAATTATCTCCCTAACTCGCGCCACACTTCGGGCAGTGACGCCAGCACATCGCTCGCAGTAAGGCCCATAAAGCCTTTGGCACGGGCGGCGGCGTCCCCTGCTGTGCCGTGGGCGTAGACACCTAAGGCAGCTGCTAGCGATGGGGTAAGCCCGTGGGCCATCAGTGCTGAAATCACTCCGGCGAGCACATCACCCATGCCTGCGGTCGCCATACCGGGGTTGCCGCTCTGGTTTAGATAGACTTCGCCGCCGGGGTCAGCCACTACCGTGCGCGCTCCCTTCAACACAACGGTGCATTGCCATTCTACGGCGTACCGTCTGGCGACATCTACGCGCTGCCTTTGTATTTCGTCCACCGAGAGTCCCGTTAGACGGGACATCTCGCCGGGATGCGGCGTAACGACTATTTCCCCGCGGTGCTGAGTGAGCAGCGCTGTGTGTCCGGCCAACCCAGTTAAGGCATCAGCATCGAGGATGAGGGGAGCCCGCATATCAGGCAGAACTTGTCGCAACCAAGTAAACGTCTCCTCGTGCCGGCCTAATCCCATGCCAAGCGCAACTACCGAGGCACGACCAGCTAGAGCCACGAACTCCTCTGCCGCAGCAGTGCCGATATGGCCCCCGTCGGCATCCGCCAAACCATGGGTGATTACCTCGCTGGTTTTCCCAGCCACATTATGCTGCAATGTCCTCGGGATGGCTACTGCAACTAAGCCTGCCCCACTGCGCAAGGCTGCCTCAGCAGCTAAAGAGACCGCGCCAGTCATGCCCGGTGAGCCGCCAACTGCCAAAACGCGACCAAAGGTGCCTTTGTGGCTGTCAGGCGAGCGTGCGGGCAGCAGCCCCTGACACCACTCCCTAGTGATAAGGTTGTGGCGGAAGCGACTTGCGGCAACTACGCTGCGCGGCAAGGAGATGTCGGCTACCCGTATTGTGCCTGCATAGCGCGCACCTGG
Organism: Bacillota bacterium; assembly: GCA_018725535.1. Classification (GTDB taxonomy): domain Bacteria; phylum Bacillota; class UBA994; order UBA994; family UBA994; genus UBA994. The sequence goes on along the minus strand of QLUS01000070.1, from coordinate 5,842 downwards.
CTCGAGGTATAGCCCAATCTTAGGCAACCCAAACGTAACCGTAGTAGTAGCTTGGACGCAGGGGCCAAGGACTTCCCCGGTGTCGGCAATCAGCCCCGAGGGCACATCTACCGCCAGTATAGGCGGACCTGCCGCGTTCATGAAGTGCACGATGTCCTGCGCTAGACCTGTGATTTGCCCGGCAAAGCCCGTCCCATAAAGGGCATCCACAATAAGGTTTGCCGCCCCTAATTCAGTCGCTAGCAATGATAACAGATCCTCGCCCATCTTCTGCACGGGGACACCCATGTGCATGAGTATGTCGTAGTTGGTGCGGGCGTCGCTCTGCATGGCCTCGGGTGTGCCAAGCAAAAAGACCCTAGTCTCTCCACCGCGATTAGCGACGTGGCGCGCGACAACAAAGCCATCCCCGCCGTTATTACCCGAGCCTGCCAGAACAACGACTCGTTTGCCGTGATAGTCCCCCACAAGCTCTTGCCCGGCAGCCACAACGGCTAGGCCTGCATTCTCCATCAGAACGACACCAGGGATACCGCACTGCGTCATAGCCTGCGCTTCTAATGCGCGTATTTCCTTGGCGGTAACAAGCTTCACAGCACCACGACCTTAGCTCCGCCCCACAAACGTTCTAGGGCGTAGAATTCACGGGCTTCCTCGCGGAAGACGTGCACTACCACGGCACCAAGGTCAAGCAGTATCCAGATGCCCTCGGGGTCACCTTCGCGCCCCATAAACGTCTTACCGCTTAAGACAAGCTCCTTCTCGATATGATCCGCAATGGTCAGGGAATGCGTGCGCGAGGTGGCAGTGACTATGAGAAAGTAGTCTGTGACGTGAGACAGCAGCGAGAGATCGAGTATAACCGGACGAAGCGCCTTCTTGTCATCGGCCAAAGATGCCGCCTTTATTGCCAACTGCAGTGCCGTAATGTTTCAACTCCTCTATCGCCAAAAATCTTGCCCAAGAACGATGGTCACTCTAACGTCCCGCGTTATCCGCTCACTAAACACGTTGCCTTGTCTAAGCACGCGATACACCGCGTGACCCATTTCGTCATAGCCGTTGTGCACGGTAATGCGTGTTTTCTCTGCCACTTCTGATACCGCCTTGACGTCTACCACCGTGAAGCCACGACGGGTGAGCACCTCTGCCGCGCGCTCCCCTTGGTTGTTGCCGCTCGCGTCTTCAACGCGTACGGTAATTTCCGAGGGGCCACTTGCTAAGGCATCCCAAAAATGTTCGCGCAACATGTCATCCGTGGCTCTTTCATCAACTAACCAGAAACTGACTCCATTACTCCATCCATCGGTTCCGGGCAGCGTCAGCATCGTCACTTTCTCGGGGCTAATGTTACCTAACAACGGCAAGTACTTAAGAATTGCCTGGGCATCGATGTTGGTACGCACGCTGCTTAAGGCAATATCGACGATTGAGTTTACACGCACGATATTCGCTGGCCGAAGCATAGTGCGCAGAGCGGCGATCATAAAACGCTGCTGACGGGCAATCCGACCTATGTCCCCTTCACTGCCACGGTATCTTACGTACTGCTCAGCTTTATCTCCATCAAGTATCTGCTGCCCGCGGCGCAGGTTAATAACGAGGTCTTGGTAAGGATCCTCGTAGAACATGTTCTTCTCTACATAGTAATCTACCCCGCCGATGGCATCAATTAAGCGCCTAAACCCGCGGTGCTCAAGGCGTACATAGAAGTGAAGCGGGATGTCGAGCAGCCTCTCGACGGTATCAACGGCTAACCGGATGCCCCCGTGGGCGTGTGCCGCGTTTATCTTGTCTTGGTGCCTGCGCCCTGGTATGGACACGCGGCTGTCGCGGGGCAGTGACAGCACTCTTACTTCGTACGTCACGGGGTCTAGGCTCACGACCATCATTGTATCTGTACGCAGCGCACCCTGCTTGCCCCCTTCGAGCAAGCCAGTATCGGTCCCGAGCACTAGGACGTTAACCTTAGCGTTAACCCACGGAGGCGTCAGCGCAACAGGTCCTTCATAGTGCGGGACGGGCGCGAGCCCGTTTAACACCAGCACGGCAGAGCCCACAACGACGCTCAGTATAAGACAGATTGCGGCCACAAGATAGCGAAAAAACGTATGCATTTGCCGCCTCCTCTCCGTTTCGTCAGGGCTAGTTATATTATAAGGTGAAACATGCGCTGTGAATAGTGGAAGCTAGAGGGCAGCGCTACGTGCGCCACCAAGATACAAGCGGTGTTCATAGATGTAATTCTCCACTGCTTCGGGCACTAGGTAGCGAATAGGCTCTCCTGCGCGGACTCGCCTGCGCAAGCCGGTCGAAGAAATGGCCATCGCCGGAACTTCCACGAGATGAATGTGGCCGCTCTGACGAAATCTCTCTATGTCGGTTTGGGCCATGTAGTCGCAGAGCGTATAGCCCGGGCGACTAGCGGCGACAAAATGACAGAGCGTTAGCAGTTCCGGAGCGCGGTGCCAAGTGTGAATATCCCGCATCGCATCAGCGCCAGTGATAAAATACAGCTCGCAGTCAGGCCCATACATCTCGCCTAGTGCCAGCATCGTGTCAAAGGTGTATGAGTATCCTAAGCGGTCGATCTCGATGCGCGAAATGCCAAACTCAGGGTTACTGACGACGGCCAGGAAAGTCATGACGTAGCGATGTTCGGCACTCGAGACGTCTTCACCCCGCTTGTGCGGAGGCCGCCCGGTAGGCACAAACACCACCTGCTGCAGCCCAAAGCGGTGCCGTACGGTTTCTGCGGTGACGAGGTGCCCAAGGTGAATCGGGTCAAACGTCCCGCCCATTACGCCAATGCGCATGCCATCACTCCTTCCGCGGCTCCTCGTCGTAGAAAGAAAACTGCTTGTTGCCGATTATTACTTGGGACCCCTCGGCAACACCAGCCCCCCTTAACAGATCAAACACCCCAAGGCGCTTAAGCGCGAGCTGCATTCTATGCACGGCGTCGTCATTATCAAGGTCGACGCGACTGACGAGACGCTCGACTTCTGTGCCGCTAACGAAGTATAATTCTCCTTCTTTTAAGACCACAAGCGGCACTACGTCCGAGCTGTCCGGCAAGGTCTCGATGACGTGTACGGGTGGCAGTGGAAGCGAAAGAACGAGGTCCATGGCGCGATGCAGCAAAGCAGGCATCCCCTCGCCGGTAACCGCCGATATGGGGAACACCTCATACCCCGCATGCGTCAGCTTGTCCACTAATAGTTCAACAAGTTGCCTGTCGGGTATGGCATCGACCTTGTTTAATGCAAGTAGCTGCGGGCGTCCGGCCAGTTCACTTGAATAACTGGCCAGCTCGTTGTTAATTATCTCTATATCATGCAAGGGGTCTCGTCCCTCGGCACCTGCGGCGTCCACGACGTGAATTAGCGCACGCGTACGTTCTACATGACGCAGAAAGGCGTGCCCCAGTCCTTGGCCGAGGTGAGCGCCCTCAATCAGGCCCGGAATATCGGCCATGACAAAGCTGCGCCCATCTAGATACACAACTCCAAGCTGCGGCTCCAGCGTGGTAAACGGGTAGTCGGCCACGCGCGGGCGGGCAGCGGAGACGGCAGCTAATAGTGTGGACTTGCCGGCATTAGGAAACCCTACTAATCCGACGTCGGCAATGACCTTTAGTTCCAGCCTAATCTCACGCTCAATGCCAGCTCTCCCTTTTTCAGCAAAATTCGGGGCCTGCCGCACCGCAGTCGCAAACCGTGCGTTGCCGCGCCCGCCTCTTCCGCCCGGGAACATGAGCACTCTGTCTCCCGCATTTACGAGGTCAGCCAATACGCGACCCGTCTTTACATCTATGATGACTGTGCCGGGCGCAACTTTAAGCACGAGGTCTTCGCCTGCGTGCCCGTGCATGTTTCTGTAGGCACCATTTTCGCCGTCAGCAGCAAAGAAGCGCTTGCGAAAGCGGTAGGCCATTAGTGTGTGGGACTCTGGGTCGGCGACGACATAGACATCGCCACCTTTCCCGCCGTCTCCACCCGAGGGGCCGCCCTGCGGCACGTATTTTTCGCGGCGGAAAGTAGCCGCACCGTTGCCCCCATTACCTGACTTGACAGTAATCGTGACACTGTCTACAAACACAGATCTTCCTCCTCGTTAGGGCTCTCTTTCTGCACCTCGAGCATGACGCTATGCTCGAGATGGCTCCACTTAACCCGAGCGCCTGAAACAAGGGCTATGTCTAGTTTCTTGGGCAGCGCGGCTCCTGTGACGGGCGACTTAGGAGCAGCAAAGCGCAGTTTCCACGCCCGTGGCTCCTCTTTAAGCTCGAGCTGCACCGCAGTCAGCCCTGTAGCCTCCGCTAGGCCACGGTAGTACGCCCATACGGCAGTGATGCCGTCAGCCCATGCAGGCCACTGTCTAGATGCACCCCCGAAGTCACCTGAAGCAGAGAAGGTCAGCCGGACACCGCAGAGCTCTGCCTCCTCCCACATGTCAAACAAGCAACAACTTAACTCCCAGTTATGAATGCCAAAGATGAGACCTGCGGTTCTAATCCGCCCAATAACCTTATCGACGCGCTGGAGTACCTCAGGCACGGGCTTGTGCAGCTAAACAGCGCCGTACACTAACTGCAGGTCGTTTAGGAGGTCATGGCGAAATCGGCTGAAACGCGGGCCGAAAGAACCCCCCGTCAGAGTCAGGGTCTCTTGCCGTTTCGGGCGGGGGGAAGTTAACAGCGCAAGCAACACCGCCGCCGCAACAAGGCGTAGTGGCCAAGACGGCAGGAGAACCATGGCGGACAAACCTGCTGCCAGAATGAGACGTTTCTTTATGACAAACACCACCTAAGAAAAAACCCGGAAGCCCGGGTTTGGGTTGTGCTAGTTTGCCGGTGTGCAGTAGACACTGACTTTGGTGCGATCTCTGCCTAGGCGCTCGAAAGCGACCTTCCCACCGATTAGCGCGAACAGGGTGTCATCCCCGCCTATGCCTACATTCTGCCCTGGGTGAATCTTGGTGCCGCGTTGCCTAACGAGGATAGAACCTGCGTTCACCAGCTGGCCGTCCTGACGTTTGACCCCGAGACGCTGCGAGTGTGAATCCCGACCGTTGCGTGAACTACCTACGCCCTTCTTTGAAGCCATTTCTACACCTCCCTAGTTAGCGGTAATGGACTCAATGACAACTTTGGTAAATGGCTGCCGATGGCCGTTCTTTTTGCGATAGCGCGACTTGGCCTTGTAGCGGAAGACAATAATCTTCTTCTCTTTGCCGTGCTCGAGGACTGTGCCTAAGACACACGCGCCGACGAGAAGTGGTGCGCCAAAAGCTACACTGCTGCCCTCCCCTAGGGCTAGAACTTCCTTAAACTCCACTTGGTCGCCGACATTGGCAGCGAGCTTTTCGACACGAATGGTGTCTCCCTGCTTGACGCGGTACTGCTTACCGCCTGTCTCGATGATTGCAAACATCAAAAGACCTCCTGTGTGTTAGACTCGCCGTCATGCGGGGGCATAGAGCACTTCGTTCCCTAGACGAGCGGTTAAGGACAGTCGCAGTAGGCTCTGCAGCGTTCCTACGAGTATTAATTGTAGCATAGAACAACAGGCTCGTCAAATTTGTGTTTTGGCGACTTCAATTCGTAATTTAAGTTTTCAAACTAAGGCTCTTCCGCATTGAACGATATATTTGGCCTGTTTTGATCACGCAATGTCGAGAAACCTTAGAACTGCAGAATGTGATAAAGAGGACTGTTATTAATATCGCTCGTTGCGGAAGAACTAGCTAATTTGTAAAAAATGACTGGGCAATAAGATCCTGAAAAGATATGATAGTTCTCAAAAGTGTTTACTTTTGGGGGGTATCGTATGAAAATCTG
>QLUS01000007.1 GCA_018725535.1 Bacillota bacterium | reverse complement strand
CTGTGGCTCCGGTGAACAGCACCCCTCCGGGCAGCAAGCAGTCGGAGAAGCGCTTTAACATCGCTAGCTTGGCCGCTTCGGTAAAATATATCGCTACGTTGCGGCAAACAACTAAGTCGAAACGATGTGGTATCGGGTCGCAGAGCAAGTCATGGCGCTGGAATTCAATCATTGACTTTAGCAGCGGCTTGACCCTGAAGCCCCCGTTGCCTAGGTCAAAGTAGCGCTCCCGCCGGCTGTCCCCCACATTCCGGACATCGGCCACGTTATACAGACCTTGTGCGGCTTGGTCTAGGGCCCCCGCGTCTAGGTCAGTGGCCCATATGCCGCGTGGGAGCGCAACTCGCGCCTCCGCAAGGGCGATGGCCAGCGAATACGGCTCTGCGCCAATGGAACAGCCTGCGCTCCATACTCTCAAACCCTTTCGCTTCGCCGTTAGGCGACGAAACACCTCCTGCTCTAAATACACAAAGAGCTCAGGATTGCGGAAGAACTCTGAGACATTAATGTCGAGGTAATCCACAAGGTGACTCCGCTTTTCAGTAGACGATATGTAGTGCGTTAATCCGCTGTAATCGGCAATGGAGCAGCGCTGCATATAACTTAACAGCCGGCGTTTTATCTGTGCCTCTTTATATAACGAGAGGTCTAGGCCATGTTCATTCTTCAGTTGTAGTGCAAAGCGAGCAAAACCTTGTTCGGTCATAACGTTTTCTCCCCGTGGCCGACTGTGCGAACCATTACCCTACCTAGAGCAATGTCCAGCAGCACCGTGCGCCCAACGCTCCCACCTAAGTCTTCACCTACCACAGGCACAGCTAACGAACCAAGCATTAGTTTTGCTTGGACCGCGTTGCGATCTCCGATGTCAAATCCGGCGCGTGTCACGCCATTTGCAAACATGCGCGCTCCGCCAACTAGTCGAGCTCTGAGCATCCTTGCTCCCCGTGTGCGCATTTCGGCAATTATGGCAGGAATTGCTAGGTCAGCAAACTTATATGGGTTATTGAAGCTAAGGAAGTCTCGGCTATTTGGAAGCATAATGTGGGCTAACCCACCTAGTCGTACGTCAGCATCATACAGTATTACACCCACGCACGAACCTAAGCCGCGCGTGACAAGAATTCCGGGGGCCACCGCCACCCTAAACTCACCTATCCCTACGGGATACTCCATCCACGATCCTCCCAGCTATCTCCGCAAGTCGGTACTTCTCTCCCACATCTCGTCAAGGGTTCGCACGGCAGTAGCATTTGCTTGGTACACTCTCTGTGCCCTAACGAGGTCTGTCATCTCATCCAGCAATGAAACGTTACTGGACTCAAGGAAGCCCTGCTTAACCACTGACGAGTCGGCTGTAGCCTCCCCGGAATTCGCACTTTGCGCAAAAACAAGCTGACCTCTGTGGTCTAGCCCGGCCGGGTTCATAAACGATACCCTACGGAGCTCCCCGCCCACGCTGACTACTCCGTCTACCGCATATGTGATTACCCCTTGAGAATCTATGTCAATCACCTGCGCTTCGACTGGGATGGTCACCCCCGGCACCACGGCACCTGAGGTATGTACTAGCCGCCCACCGGCGTCAAGCGAGAAACTGCCCCCCCGTACAAAAACAGGCTGCTCTCGCGCATCAGACAGCTCCACAAAGCCACTGCCAACCAAGGCAATATCTAAGGCCCGCCCGGTAGGCACTAGGTCTCCTTGGGTAAAAACAGTCTCCGGTCTGTATTCTGCGCCGTGCACAAACCTACCTTGGGGGCTTGACAGTGGGACATTCCTGTCATCTAGCGCCTGCACAAGCAATTCACTGAAGGTACCGGTTTGACGCTTATGCCCCGCGGTTTTGGCGTTGGCAATGTTACTGCTAATCGAGGTCAACCGGTTCATTTGCGCCACCAGACCGCTGACACTGCGCCTTATGCTCTGCAACATAATTTCACCCCCCTATCGGACGCTGCCGATTTCTTTTGCCCGCTCCATCAGTCGGTCGTAAGTCGCGACTATCCTTTGCGCGCTTTGGAAAATGCGGTTAGTGAGGAGCATGGCCACTATTTCTTCCCCGATGTCAACATTAGATTGTTCCAGCATAAATTGGTGCACACTGCCTTGGCTGGCAACGGCAATCAGGCCATCTCCCTGAAACTGCCCGTTAACGTCCCGTATTAATCCGCTTAGGTCAGGAAACTCAACGAGAAGAAGCCGCCCTGCGGGAGCATCGTCGAGCAATACCTCGCCGCTTGTCAGAATCTTAAGTTGCCTACCCCGAGCATCCAGGGGAGTTCTGTCGCTAAGCAACAGTCGCCCGCCACGGGCATCAACAACATGACCCGCGGCATCCACCCGAAAGTCGCCTGCACGCGTGTAGCGTACACCCTCAGGCGTCTGCACGGCGAAGAACCCTTGCCCACTTAAGGCTAGGTGGTAAGGCGAGTGTGACTCCACTATTTGACCTTGCCGATGGTCTGTTACAGGAGCACTAAGCGCTGTGCGCGTAAAGGTTGTGCCGAGCCCTCTCCTGCGCCCCGCTAGTTCCGCAACCCACATAACCTCAGAAAATACTTCCTCCGCTACATTATCGCGTTTAAACCCCGGAGTCTCAGCATTTGCGACATTGCCGCTGATCATTTCCTGCCGTGTCTTAGCAATTACCATGGCTGAGGTAGCTTGGTAGAGTCCACGCAGCACACTAGTTCACTCCTTTCCGTGTAGGCGTGTCAGCAGTTCAACTTGGCCAAGCGGCACACCTGTTGCTTGGGCAATTCTGGCGCATTCCAGACCGTCGCGGTAGAGAGCTAGCACGCGCTCCTGTTTGCCGGTGGGAGTGCTTACTTTTCGTGCGCGGGGACTGCGCATCGGCGCACTGCCTGTGTTCGTCCTCTCTGCGGTTAAGGCAGCTAACTGCTCTTCAAGCGCCTGAACTCTAAATGCAAGCGATTCATCCGCCCCGGCTGGTCTACTACTCTGCAAGTAAAGATAGCAGACAACCCCGCCGGTTACAACACCCACAAGAAAAAACACTAGATTCACAGCTTCACCCCTTCGTGTCGCATAGGGCGTAGATTCTGGCGCAATAATTCGATGGCTCGACTATGCAATTGTGATACTCGTCCTTCGGTTACACCAAAGACACAGGCAATTTCTTTCAATGTCAGTTCTTCCACGTAGTAGAGCGACAGCATTTCGCGGTCTCGCGGGGGCAGATGCGAGAGCGCGGTCGCAAGGGCTTGCATCAACTCACTCTCTTCAACCACTCGCGCCGGATCAGGACTGCCGACAGAACCCACCACCTGCGCTACTTGCAGCTCTTCCCCATCGGCCGAAAACAATACTCGATCCAATGAAACTACGCAGCGCAGGGCCATGTGTGCAAGGAGCGCGTGTATCTGGGAGACCGACAGACTGAGTTCTGCTGCCATACGCTCGGTTGTGACGTCCTCTCCCAGAGCAAGCAGCCTCTCTTCGGCCTCGCGATACTGGCTGATACGGTCGTTCACAATGCGCGGGCTGAAGCTAAGGCTACGGATAGAGTCAAGCATAGCGCCACGAATGCGCCGATAGGCAAAACTGGCAAAGCTTGTTTCCCGCGCGGGGTCATACTTCTCGGCAGCCTCTAAGAGTCCGATTACGCCGTGCGCGACAAGGTCTTCTCGGTCTAAGACCTCAGGCGAGGGGATGTAGATGCGCCCCGCAATCCGCCGCACCAAAGGCAGGTAGGAGAGAACTAGCTCGTCTCTGTCCATGCTATACCTCTCGTTTCCTACGTCCGGCTAGCATGCGTTCAAAGACGTACCCAACAATGAGGTCTTGCGTCGTCTCCGGCAGTGCTAGGAAGCGGATACCGCTGTGAAAGGTCGTGGGGCCAGCTTCAGATGTCCGCTCTACACGCACTACTTCCCCCGGTACTAGGAGTACGCCATCTTCTTTACGCAGTGTAAATTGCAGGTGAACAAGCTCACCGACGCTGAGCGGAGACTTATGTGAAATTCTTGCGCCTCCCCCGCTTAAGTCAAGCAAATAGCCCTTATGCCACGCACCTTCTTCAGAGGCCCTAAACAACTGGGGAATTAAGACCGGCAGCCGCACAAAGGCGCGCCTCTGAATCCTCACGAAGCTCTTAGGACGGGAGAGGTAATAAAGCGGCACGCCCTTCACCTCGCGCCGGATAACATGCGCGATAAAGCCATATTGCGCTTGAGTCTCTTTGTCGGTTAGGAGACAATTAACCTCCTCGTCCGGACGCAAGACATGCAGCTTGGCACCGGCAAAGAACGAAGAAACAGCGAAACTCTCCGCATGTACTTCCTCAATGCGCGTAATCCACGTAACCGCGCCTCCTTCCTGCCAAACTTCTAGTCTGAGACCAACGCGGAGTTTAGGTGCAGCCATATCATCTGCCTCCAAAAAGCCGCTTAAGCCCAAGCAGTAAGCCACGTTCAGCAATCGGCGAAACCGTCTCTCCGGCAAGGCTACGGGCAATAGCGTCAACTTGCCTGCTAGGCGTGCTCTCGGGATGGCTCAAGACAAATGGATGTTGTCTGCGCACAGCTTGACTGACTAAGACATCATCGGAAACCACGCCAATCAACCGCACCTTGTGGCGGAGAAAGCGTTCAGCAAGCATCATAAAGCGCTCCCCGGTGGCCCTGCCATCCTCGATACTAAGCGAACGATTTACTACTAAGGCAATACCGCTTGCTGCGCGCGCGGTAACTAGGAGCTTGACCAAGGCATACGCATCGGCAATAGAAGTAGGCTCTGGCGTTACCACGACAACAACCTCATCGGCAAGGTTAGCAAAGGCGAGGACATTGCGGGAGATACCGGCTCCTGTGTCAAAAATAAGGAAGTCCGTGTTGTACTCAAGCGTCGCTAATTCCGTAATGAGTCGTTCTCGTTCTTCTGGGCTCATGTTTGCCATTCCCTGTACGCCTGAAGCAGACGGGACGATTCGCAGCCCATAAGGACCAAAGCCAATGATCTCTTCCAGACGCTTTTCGCCCTTGATGACATGCTCGAGGTCATGGTCAAAATACTGGCCAAGCACCACGTCGACATTGGCCAATCCTAGGTCTGCATCAACTATGGTAGTTGTTTTGCCGTTTCTTGAGAGGGCAATACCCAGATTAACTACCAGATTGGTTTTGCCAACCCCACCTTTACCGCTGACGATGGTAATGACCTTCGCGCGTGGGCGCGGGGGAGCCTTGCCGACGCGCTGTCGCAACAAGTGCGCTTGATCCCACTTCATAAATTCACCCCCAAGACTAACCGCGCAAGTTCTTGCGGATGCGCTTCCCGAATGTCTTCTGGTACATTCTGTCCGTTAGCGAGGTAGGCAACCGGAATTGAAGTGCGATAACACAGATCCACGATGCCGCCTAGACTTTCTGTCTCGTCGCACTTAGTGAAGATGGCGGCTGCAAGACCGAGTTCGCAGTAAGCCTTGTAAATACCTAGTAAATCTCGGCTTTTTGTGGTGGAACTGAGCACTAAGTACTTCTCCAAATCAGAAATGCCATCGAAATAGGCGCGCATTTCAGAAACATGCAACGGTTTTCGCGCGGAGCGGCCCGTAGTGTCTATGAAAATCGCGTCTTTGTGCTTGAACTCTGTGAGCGCGTCAGTAAGCTCAGACGGCGCTCCAACTACCGCCACCGGAACACCGATGATATCGCCATAGATTCGCAGTTGCTCAACTGCCCCGATGCGAAACGTGTCAATGGTAATCAGCGCGACTTTTTTCTGCTCCTGTAGCGCCTGTTGAGCGGCAAGCTTAGCTATAGTCGTCGTCTTGCCTACGCCTGTCGGTCCTACAAAAGCATGCATGCGTTTCCGTTTACCCTTGGGGCGCTCATAGGGGGAAAAGCACTTAGCGAGGCGTTCAAGCACCCGTTTCTCCTCGTCTGCCGTTTTGTCTCCCGTCCCGAGCTGCTCACTAAGTAAAGCCATCACCTCGGGACTAAGGTCAGCGAGCCGGAAACGTTCTGCCCACCGCGCCGGGGGCACTCCCTTAGCGGACGCCTTGACGGAAGCCGCGCCCATGGTGCCAAGCATTGCCTTAATTTCCATTAGTTCGCTGCGTAGCGCGTCGTCCGGCTCTAGGCGGGCCTCCGTTACACGCTCCACGGCAGCAGTAACTTCCACTTTCGCAGGCTTAAACCACCCAAAAATACCGGGTTCTCTCACCGTACGCGAGCTGACGATTACGGCTTCCGGGCCTAATTCCTTGCGCAGCATGTGGAGGGCTACCTGCATGTCTTTGGCGACAACCTTCTTGATTCTCACTCTAGTCCCACCGCCCCCAAAGACTCAATTTCTACGTCTGCGCTAACTTCGCTCGGAGACAAAATGGTAAGCGTAGGGAAGTGACGCTGAGTGAGTCTGCGCAGGGGCAACCTTAACTTGCTTGGAACGAGCAAAACAGGCTGATGCCCTTCCGTAATGCTGACCCGCTCGAGGTTTTTCGCCAAGCGCTCGAAGAAGAGGTGTAGTTTGCTCGGCTCTAGAATTATGTGCCCTCCGCCTGCTGTCGTGACCGACTCTAGCAGGTGCTGCTCAAAGCGCGGATGCAGCGTCAGTACATGAATGACACCTTTGTCCGCCACCGCATGACTAATCGTGCGTGCTAGCGCATGTCTGACGCTCTCTAACAGAAAGTCTGGTTCGCGGGAAGTGCGCACGTTGTCCGCGATAGCCTCCAGTATGCCCACCATGTCGCGAATGCCCACCCCTTCCTGCAGTAGCCCCTGCAGCACCTTCTGCACATCCCCTAACGACACTTGTTCACTGCTTAACTCCTCGACCACAGCCGGGTTTAGCTCCTTTACCTTGTCAAGCAACTCTCGCACCTCTTGCCTTCCCAATAGCTCATGCGCGTGCCGTTTTATAATCTCACTTAGGTGCGTGACAAGCACAGTCGTGCAGTCTACCACGGTGAGACCCAGAATCTCAGCCTTTTCGCGTTCTTGCACGCTAATCCACCGTGCGGGGAGGCCAAACGTAGGTTCTTTCGTGTCTACGCCGGGCACGTCTATCTTCCCTCCCGCATAGTCCATCGCCAACAGCGAATTTGGCTGCAGCTCACCCACAGCCACCTGATTGCCGCGAATCTTAACGGCATACTGGTTGGGTTTTAACTGCAGGTTATCTCGGATGCGAATAGGTCGAATAAATACGCCCTGCTCCGTAATCAAGCGCCGCCGTACGGCTGCCAGGCGTTCCAGTAGGTCACCCCCGTGACTCCCGTCAGTGAGGCGAACGAGCCCAAAGCCAATTTCTATGTCTAACTGCTCATGCGAGAGTAGTGTCAACACGTTCTCCGGTTCAGTAGGCCGCGCAAGTACAGCGGGAACAGGGCGAGTTGCCTTTTCCCTCTCCTCCGCATGCAAGACATACGCTAAGTAGCCAGTGGCTCCTGCCACTGCCAAGAAAGGAATAGTCGGCATTGCGGGTACGAGGCCTAGACCCGCCAGCAACACAGAAGTCATGCCAATTACTTTAGAACGCGCAAAGAGCTGAGTGGAAAACTCTGTGCCAAAACCATGATCCGTGTTCGCGCGCGTAACCAGAATGCCTGTAGCCGTGGAGATAAGCAGCGCGGGAAGCTGGCTTACCAGCCCGTCGCCTACAGTAAGCGAAACATAAGTGGTAACGGCGCGCTGCCATGGCCAGCCGAGTTGCACCATGCCGACGATTAGCCCGCCGATAATATTAATCAAAGTAATGACCATGCCCGCGATGGCATCGCCCTTAACAAACTTACTCGCGCCATCCATGGCCCCGTAAAAGTCTGCCTCGCGCTGCAGCCCTTTGCGCCGCTCGCGCGCCTGCTCCTCGTTAATAAGGCCGGAGTTAAGGTCAGCGTCAACCGCCATCTGCTTTCCGGGCATGGCGTCAAGCGTGAAGCGCGCGGCAACCTCGGCCACGCGGCCTGATCCATTAGTAATAACTACGAATTGTATAACGGTAATAATGATAAAGATAACCATCCCGACAACGTAGTTTCCTCCTATCACAAAGTCGCCAAAGGCAGCGATCACCGCCCCCGCCGCCCCGGCGGAGAGGATGAGGCGCGTAGACGCGACGTTTAGTGCCAATCGCAGGAGGGTGGTAATTAAGAGCAGCGTAGGGAAAACACTGAGCTGGAGTATATTTGTGGTAAAGAGGGTAGTAAGAAAGATTATTACGCTGATGCTAATGTTAATAATGAGCAAGAAATCAAGTAGGCCTGCCTGCAGCGGAATGATGATAATAAGTATAATCCCAACCACTAGGGAGGCTATGATCACGTCTGTATAGCGCAGGAGTGCACGCACTCAAATTAGCCTCCTTTGTCGCGAAAATATGTCCGCCAAAATCTCGGCAACGGCCCTGTAGAGCGCGGCAGGAATCTCCTGTCCCACTTCTGCCTGCTGGTAAAGGGAGCGGGCTAAAGCCGGGTTCTCTACTAACGGGATGCCACACTCTGTGGCCCGTAACTTGATGCGCTGCGCTAAGTAATCGCAGCCTTTAGCCACGACTAGCGGGGCACCCTCACTGCGCCCACGGTCGTAGCGCAAGGCGACCGCAAAGTGTGTAGGGTTAGTGACCACGACAGTCGCCGTTGGGATCGCTGCAAACATCCGACCCGTGGCCAGCAGGCGCTGCCGCTCGCGCTGTCGCGCTTTAACTTGCGGGTCACCTTCCATCTGTTTGTGCTCTTCTTTCACTTCTTGCCGCGTCATCATCATGTTCTGCCGAAACTCATGCCGCTGATAGAGAAAGTCGACTACACCGATAACTAAATAGGTAATCCCTACCCTTATGGCGACGCCGTAAAGCACGCGCCCGCCCAGCACCAAGGAACCAGCTCCCTCACTGTACCCCGCCAGCAAGAGCCGTTCCATCTCGCCCATGAGTCCAAGATAGGCCGCGAATCCCACCGCCAGCAGCTTAGCCAGCGCCTTAACGAAGTCAAACAGCGCCCGGGTGGACATCATTCGCCCTAATCCCTCTATAGGGTCAAGACGGCTAAACTCGGGTTTTAACGGGTCGCCGCTCCACAAGAACCCTACTTGCAGAATATTAGCGAGTACGCCTAAGACGAGTGCCGCAGTTAGAAGAGGCCAAACCATAGAGGCAAAGATGCTTGCGGCATGTACTAGGAGCGGAGTAAAGGAGTAATCCAGTGCTGTCGCTGCGGACAGATTACTAAGCGACATAGCGACGTAATTAAGGGAGGTGTTAATCAGCCGCTCTGCCGTCATGGCCAATACTCCGACCATACCTAGAAATCCTACGGCCGCAACCAAGTCCATGCTTTTCACAGCCTGTCCTTTTTTGCGTGCTTCGCTCAGCCGCTTAGGCGTCGCTTGCTCCGTGCGTTCCTGTTGACTCTGCTGCTCTGGCGTCACGGGGACATCGCTCCCAGAGAATACGCCAGCAAGGCCTCAAGTCGCGTTATAAAAGCATCCCCCACCCCGAGGATCAAGGGAGAAACAGCTGCCAGAACTAACAGCGCCACGCCTGCCTTAACTGGCAGAGCTAACATCAAGACGTTAAGCTGCGGTACGGCTCGCCCCAGCATGCCTAGGGTGATGTCGGTGATGGCTAGCACCGCCAGCACGGGTGCCGCCAACCTGAGAGTTAGACTCATGGCTCCCGCAAGCACCGCTAAAACTACCTGAGCCCAGTTGGCGCCAAGCACTGCCGACCCCGCCGGCACAACCGCAAAACTGCGCAGAAGCGCCAGCAACGCCAAGTGGTGCCCGTTAAGCTCTAGGAACAACAGCAGACTGAGCGAGAGAAAGAGGTTCGAAAGAAGCGACACCTGCCCAAACGTAGTGGGGTCAAAGATAGCGGCCATCCCAAAGCCCGCTTGCTGGTCCATTAGCGCACCCCCCATTTGAAAACTCGCAAAGAGCCAATTTGCGACTAGGCCCGCCGCCAAACCGGTAGCTACTTCGAGCACTATGGCGCTGACAAATACCCCGAAGTCCCGTTCCACAGGCACGCCGCCACCTACGACAACTATAAGGCTTAACATTACGCCCAAGCCTATTTTGCTTAGGGCAGGAATTTGTCGCCTGTTAAACAACGGTGCGCTAGTGAGAAAGGAGAGCACTCGGGCCAGGACTAATAGCAGTTGCAGCCAAGGCGCGAGACCGAGGGCAATCATCGCAGTATCCTGCCGAGATTTGTAAACAGGTCTGTCGTGTACGCTACCATGGTGTTCATCATCCAACCGCCCAAAAATAGCATGGTCAAGAGGACAGCAACAAGTTTTGGGACAAAAGCAAGTGTTTGCTCCTGTACTTGTGTCGCGGCCTGAAAAATGCTTACCAAGAGTCCCACAACCAGACTAGCAATCAGCAGTGGCCCGGAAAGCATGAGAGTCAGGGCAATCGCCTCGCGGGCGAGGTGGAGAGCCATTCCTTCAGTCATGTCGCCCTCCTAAAAACTTTCAAGAATTGACTTGGCGACCAAGTGCCAGCCATCGGCCAGAACAAAAAGCAGCAGCTTAAAGGGCAGTGAAATAGTCACCGGTGGAAGCATAAACATGCCCATCGAGAGAAGCGTACTTGCCACTACCATATCAATGACCATAAAGGGAATAAACAGCGTTACACCCATGGCAAACGCAGTTCGCAACTCACTGAGCATAAACGCCGGAACGAGTATGGTCAGGGACAAGTCCTCAGGTGTTCCTGGGGCGGCTGTTTCGGTCGCAGTTAAGAACAAGGCAATATCCACCTCGCGCGTATACTTGAGCATAAACTCCCGCAGAGGTACCGACGCTTGCTCAAAGGCTGCCTCCTGCGACAATTCCCCGGCCAGATAGGGCGCGACCGCCTCAGTCTGCAGGCGAGTCAATGTCGGGGTCATAGTAAAGAGTGTAAGGAAAAGCGCAAGTCCAATCAGCACCTGGTTCGGGGGAACGTTCTGAGCGGCGACCGCTGTTCGCACGAACGACAAGACAATTACTATGCGAGTAAAGGAAGTGACCATCATCAAAATCGCGGGGACCAGACTAAGTACCGTAAGCAAGATGAGGAGCCTGACGCTCCCCACTACTTCACTGGGAGAAGTGGCAGCTCCGATTTGTAGGCCAATCTCTGGTATGGGGAACATCACTTCTTGCCTCCCTGTCGTAAGAAAGTCACGAGATGCTCTAGATGGGCGGCAAAGTTTGGGGGGTTGGGAGATTCAGCAGGTAGTTGTGGCGGGAGCTTAGACAGAGGTGCAACCTGCACGGCGTGATCGGTAGTGCATACGAGAAAAGACTCCTCCCCTACTTCGAGCACTACTGCTTGCGTCCGGCCGGATAGCCATACGCGCTCGCGCACGCGCAGCAGGCAGGCAGGAGCAGCAATGAGGGAAGCTGTGCGACGCAATAAGTACCAGCGCAGGCCAAACAGCAATCCAAATACAACAGCCAAAGCGATAAGTAGGCGCATCAAAGACGTAAAAAAATCCACCCTGTCCGCTCCTTATAAATCTGAGATTCACTATTGGATCACAAAGTCCACAAAAAAGAGGTTGGTAATGTCTCCTCGCTCGAGCACCCCATTGAGCGCGGCGACTAGCTCTTGACGCAGACTCTCTATTTTTTCTGTCGTAGTCAGGTCATCAACGGCCTTGGCGCGTAGCACCTTGATCACCGCATGCCGAACTTCCGGCTCGCGGGACGTGAGTTCCTCGGTCAGTGCCCGTGAAGACAAATGCTGCAGCGATATCTTCACCCGAAGATAGCGCCGCATGCCGGGGTCAAGCAAGTTAACAGTAAAGTCGCCACCGGGAGAGAGAACGAGTTCTGGGGTAGGAGCAACAAGTCCTCGCACCATCGCTACTAGGGGTGCGCGGAAGACCACTCCCAGCACAATGACCGCTATAACCAGCACCGCCAAGAGAATCTTTTTTAACATAACGCTATATCCCCCGAATCACAAATACAACCCGTCGATTTCTGCTGCGACCTTCGGCCGTAACGTTGCTGTCTACGGGCCTAAACTCACCATAGCCAACGGCCGAAAACCGCTCCGGCGTGAGCCCGTGGATTTCTACAAAGTACCTCACTACTCGCGCTGAACGTGCGGCGGAAAGTTCCCAATTAGAGGGGTATTCCGGCGTAGTGATAGGTACATTGTCGGTATGTCCCTCAACCGCGATTTCATTGGGCATCTGGGAAAACAAAGTCACTAGTTTGCTAAGGAGCGCAAGTCCGTCTTGACGCAAAGCAGCCTGCCCGGAATCAAACAGTACCCTATCCTGCAATTCAAGCAGAACCCCTGTCTCCTCGCGAAATGCCCGCACTTCAGCTTCAATGCCTTGCGACTCAAGATACGCCTCGACGTGGGTTAGCATCTGGCCAGCATCCGCCCAAAAGGGCCCAAGTTGCTCCGTGGCGACCTCGTTTGGATTCTCTTCCGGCATAACGATGGCTGTGTCCGGCGTCGTCCCCCCGTCAAGTACGCCCGCGCCCTGAAAAGAAGCAATAAACCGCCGAAATTTCACCACATCAATGGCCGAAAAAGAATAGAGCAAAACAAAAAAACACAACAGGAGGGTCACTAAGTCGGAGTAGGTGGTAAGCCAGCTCGCGGCAGCGACTCCACCGGAGGATCTGCGCCTAGTCATCGGCGGCCTCCGCCTTGTCAGGCTTTGCGCTTACCCTTGCAGGCAAGACGAAAGCCCTAAGCCTTTGTTCGATAACGCGCGGATTGACGCCCGCCTGTAGCGCCGTAAGCCCCTCGATTACCATCTCGCGGTACAAGAGCACTTGGCGGCTCTTGAGCATCACCTTGCCCGCAAGCGGCGTCAGGAGGAAATTCGCCATCATCGCCCCGTAAAACGTGGTGACTAAAGCAACAGCCATGGCGGGCCCAATCGCCGCCGGGTCATCTAGGGCGTTGAGCATCAGCACAAGCCCAATCAGCGTGCCAATCATCCCAAACCCAGGTGCCAAGTTACCCCACGTGGCCAGCATATTTGCCGCCACTTGGTGGCGACCTTCTTCCTGTACCAGCTCTGTTTCGAGCACCCTCGTCACGACCGCAGGGTCCATGCCATCAATTACCATCTGCATACCTTTACCTAAAAAGGGTTCCATCTGCGGTACTTCGTCTTCAAGCACCAGCAGGCCTTCGCGCCGCGCGCGCGTCGAAAGCTCGCCAAACTTCTTGATCGTCTCCATAGGGTCCGGCGGAATCTGCTTAAACAAGCGTCGAACGTCGTGATATGACTCGCGCGCGTCCTCCCAAGAGTAGTTAACCATCAAAGCGGCAAAAGAACCGACACAGGTGATAAGAAAAGAAGGGAAGTCGATAAATACGCCCGCGCCACCGCCGGACAGCATCGCCCAGACAATAGCCGCCAGCCCACCAAAAATGATGACGGGTGTGATGGGCCCAGGTTTACGCATTAGAGTCCCCCCTATCGCTTAAGCTGAATGAGCTCCTGCAGCATTTCGTCAGACGTACTCACTGTGCGCGCGTTTGCCTGGAAAGCGCGGTTGGTAGAAATCATCTCCGTAAACTCCGTTGCCAAATCCACGTTTGACATCTCCAGCATGCCAACTTCAATCGAACCGCGGCCTCCCGCGCCTGCAACGCCGACTAGAGGCTCGCCGGAATTGGGCGAAACAGAATAGAAGTTTCCCCCCTCTTTAAGCAGTGCCTCAGGATTTCCAAAATATGCTAGCGCAACTTGGCCTATGTCACGCACCAAGCCATTGGAATACGTCCCCGTAATAACCCCTCCCCGTCCAATAATAAAGGAGAGAAGTTCGCCCGGAGCGTAGCCATCCTGAAAGCGCATCACCGCGCTACTTGCGCCCGCTACCTGAGTCATCGAGCCAAAATGAAGCCTGAAGGCAATGTTAGCCGCGCCGGGAACGACAACGGTGAACGTGCCGCTTGTCGCCGTTGCGGGTGTAACTGCACCACTAGTGTCAAAGCTTAGTGTCGTTGCGGCGGGAGGCGTAACCGACAAGGGAGGGGTCGCAGTGGAAGTAACCGCATACGACCATGTATTCATGGCTGAGCGCGTAAACGTGACGTTAAGCTGATGCGCTTCCCCTTTCGAGTCAAAAACGGTGACCGTACTAACGTGAGGTGGTACCGGCGGAACGCTGTTTGTGAGGTTGCCTGAAAACTCGACGCGCGTAGTGGGTTGTGTGATTACCGACTCTCCTAGGGGAATCTGCATTGCAGTTGGCGGTGCGGCGGTCGATATGTTACCGACAGCATCGGCCATCCACCCCTGTACCCTAAAGCCCGTGGCGGAGTTGACAAGCTCACGCGCGAGCGAGAGCGAGAACGCTCCGTCGCGGGTAAAGATGGTGCGGCGACCGTCTGCCATCACAAAAAAACCACTGCCCTGAATAGCAAGGTCAGAAATGCGGCCGGTAGCCTGGAGGGCCCCTTGTATATGGCTGGTGTCAATCCCGCCTACAGCAACTCCTAGCCCAACTTGCGCGGGATTCGTACCCGCCCGCCCGCCGACAGGGGCGCTCGCACTTCTAATGGTCTGACTTAA
Organism: Bacillota bacterium; assembly: GCA_018725535.1. Lineage (GTDB taxonomy): Bacteria > Bacillota > UBA994 > UBA994 > UBA994 > UBA994. Next base: position 10,871 of record QLUS01000007.1, on the reverse strand, counting down.
CATATCGTGGAACCTAACGCGGCTCCCTTTGAAACCTGTGGTATTTACGTTTGAGATGTTATTGGCGATAACATCGAGTTTTGTCTGTTTGCTACGCATACCCGAGATCGCCGAGAATAAAGACCTAAGCACCTCTTTGTCCCTCCTTTACTTCCAGAACGCGGCCCAGTGGTATTAACATGTCGTCAATGCGCAGCTGGCTCCTGTTCCCATTCCAAATCAGCGATTGTACAGTGCCCTGTAACACTTCGTCGTTTTCCCCGCTAAAGGTCACATTTCTCCCCACCAGCCCGCTTAGTTCCCCAAGCAGCTGCACTTCGAGCAGTTGGTCAATCTTGTTGTTGAGATTCTGCATTTGTTCAAGACTGCTGAATTGCGCGAGTTGGGCGATCATGGCTGTGCTATCAGCCGGGTTGAGCGGGTCCTGATTGCGCATTTGCGCTAACAAGATTTTTAGGAAGGCTTCTTTCCCTAACTCCCCGCCGGGCGGAGCGGTTTGCGTCATCGGCCGGGGGTGTGCTGTTTGTTGCGTGGCTTGAACTTTCACTCCCTTACCTCCTAAACGGTAAATTCAGCGGTAGGCTTGTCCCGGCGCGCAGGCGTCTGACGTCGCGATTTCTCGCGTCCCCGTTGACCGCTCTGTTCACCCATCTCGCGGTACTCTTCAAAAGTCATTACCTCTACTTCGGCCGGTACTGGGAATCGCTGTAGATGTAGCAGCACTTGTTCCTTAACCGCAGTAGTTTCGACCACTAGGCGAACGGTGACTGCTCCCTCTGGCCCAAATTCCCCACTCACCAATACGCGACCGTACTCGTGCGGGTGAATTTCGAGCACCACTTGGGGGCGGCTAGGGTTTTGTACAAACGCGATTATTTCCATGCGCAGGGCCTCCAAGGAAGTCCCTGAAACTGGAATACGAGGACTGATGTTTGTTCCAAGCGGTGCCCAAGCAACATCTCCCCGCTGGAGGTTGGTTTCCGCTGCAGGCTCTGCGCTCAGGACCCGCGCGGAGTGGCCGCCGTGCAATTGTACCATGCGCTGAGCACTTCTTCCATTGACACTCTCCGCTCCTAAAAGAACTCCCGCGACGCATGCGCTATGCGCTGCCGGAATGCCACTATCTAGCGGCGTTGTGACCGCTGCAATGCTCGGATCCTGCGCGCTCGCTGGCAGCAAGGGGTGGGTCGTTTTAGGTCGGGTCACATCCGCTAGCTGCGCCGTTAAGTTCACGGGGATGGTCGCTGGGGTTGGGTTTGGCGCGGGGGCTGTTGCGCTGAGCTCAGGAGACGCTGCGTCGCTAGCAGCGAGTTGGGATGGGACGGTATGGGCCAACACTGACACTATGTACGGGCCAAAATTCAAGGGGGGAGACACCAAAGGAGCGCTGTAAGCTGTGCTTTCCCCAGAATGTAACTGCGTAAAAGATGGTTCTTCCTCAACAGCGGGCTTATTTAAGCCAAGCAAGCTGCTCTCTGTCTCTCTCGGCAATTGCAGGCTTGCGGAACCCTTGCCCTGCGGCGGTAAAACCTCGCTAAGCCCCTCGCTCTTCTGGGAAGAGGCAAGCAGCGCGCGCACCAAGTCATAGAAGCTGGCAACGGCGCCATGTTTAGGAGAGGTCACCTGCTTAGTTTCCACTGGCAAGATGGGCTTTGAGGACTCAATCTTCATCAACGTACACCTCCTGCTGCCGTAAAAACTGCTGGCTAGCCGCTTCGTCTTGAGAAGCCTGCGTGACGCGCTGCTCTCGTAATCTCACTTCGGCCTGATGCGACTCCTTATGTACCTCATACTTCTTCTTCTCCATCCCAGCATTAAGGAGCAAGTCCCGGGCTTGATGGCAGGCCTCCGCCTGGGACTGCAGGTGTTCGCGCTTGCTGCAGATCTCCCGATGGAGAGCTACAGTGAAGCGCGCGCGGTGCTCTAAAAGCTCGGGATGTACAGGTGCAGCTAGTTCTTCGATGAGCTTCATCTCCATAGCGGCGAGAGAGCTCTCCCGTCTCTGTCGTTCGCGCTCCGCAAGCGCTAGCTCTAACTGGCGGATTTGCTCCTTCTGCTGCTGCAAGTCCAGCAGTCGTTCTAAGGGATATCTAGACAGAGGAATCACTCCTTTACAACCTGAGCTAGGGCACGTAACGCTTCATCTAGAGAGGAGCGTTCTTCTATTCCCTGCGCTAGGAGCTGCATGATCAGCGGTACGGTGTCAATGGCTTCGTCAATAGAACGGCTCGTCCCCTTAACATAAGCCCCGATATTGATTAGGTCCTCGTTATGGCGGTAAACCGCGAGCAGGTTACGGGCTTTGGCCACTAGCGATAGGTGCTCCGGCTGGCTTAACTCACTAGCGAGACGGCTCACGCTCTGCAAGACGTCAATGGAAGGGTAGTGGTTTCGTTCCGCTAGCCGCCGCGTTAACACTACATGGCCATCTAGAATCCCTCGCACCGAGTCGGCAATCGGCTCGTTTAAGTCATCTCCTTCGACCAAGACAGTGTACAAGCCTGTAATACTCCCGCGCGAGGAAGTACCTGCTCGCTCCAAGAGTTTTGGCAACACAGCGAAAACCGAGGGCGGATAACCGCGCGTTGTCGGGGGTTCCCCTATAGCCAGTCCTAACTCGCGCTGAGCCATGGCAAAACGCGTCACCGAGTCCATCATCAGCATCACCTGCAGTCCTTGGTCGCGGAAACTTTCCGCTATGGCTGTTGCCGTAAGCGCGGCCTTGATGCGGAGCAGCGCAGGTTGGTCGGACGTAGCTACGACCACCACCGAGCGGGCAAGCCCCAGAGGACCGAGGTCACGCTCCAGAAAATCGCGCACTTCACGCCCGCGTTCCCCCACCAGCGCAATGACATTGCAGTCAGCCGTACTGCCCCTAGCCATCATTCCAAGCAAAGTGCTCTTGCCAACGCCACTGCCGGAAAAAATGCCTAGGCGCTGCCCACAGCCAAGCGTTAAGAAAAGGTCTAAAGCCCGAATGCCTGTCTCTAAAACCGCATCGATGCGTGTCCTGTGCAGCGGATTTGGCGGTGCCTGGTCAAGTGGGTAAGCCCTGCATTCGCCTCTCTGCAGCTCGCCTGTTAACGGACGTCCCAGCCCATCGAGCACTGACCCGAGCAAGAACGTGCCCGTGTTCACGGTCAGTCGCCGTCTGAGTGGCTTTACATTACAACCGGGGGACACACCATGCAAAGGCTGAAAAGGGAACAGGTACAGCTTGTCACGGCTAAAGCCTACGACTTCGGATAGCACAGCGTTGCCGCCGTTCCCGATATGACACAACTCGCCAATTGAGGCGCGACATCCGACTGCTTCTACCGTGAGCCCGATTACCTCGGTCACCTGCCCAAATGTGCTCCAAGGCCACGGATTTTCGAGGCGAGACTGTGCTCGGCTGAAGTCAAAACTATAATGTCTCATAATTCGTCTCGACCTTTAGCTGGTTTATGCCCTCGGGCAGGTCATAACACACACCGCCTAATTCGTCTTCGAGGCGAAAAGAGTCTCTATCTAAGGTGCTGTCAGCGCGAATATGTACGGGTCCGTCTGCGGGTAATGGCAGAAGGTGTTTCAAAGCCTCGACTTGTGAGAGTTTCTCCGGATGTACAAAGACGAAAACCTTACGCTTAGCGACAAGCTCCTCGTAGGCAGATTGGAAGAGAGTGATGAGCGCGCTTGCGTTGGTCTGGAGCTCCGAACGGAGCATCACTTCTGCCATGCGTAACGCCAAAGCGACGATGTCGCGCTTATTCTCCTCAATAAAGCCGAGTCGATCGCTTTCCAGCTGAGTGTAGGCCTGACGCACGACTGTCATTTCTGCCTGTAGCCAGTCACGCGCCTCGCTTAGCCCGCGGGCGTATCCTTCCTCGCGCGCAGATGCAACGACCCTTTGCGCCTCAATTGCCAAAGCGCGCCTTAGCTCTCTTTCCGATGCCTCAAGGCGAGCGCAGGCGTCCCGCCAACGAAGGTCTATCTCCTGCGCTACAAGCTCCTCGATGCGGGCTGAGAGCGCACCGTCAGTTGTATCCAATGGGACTGATACGGCGCTTACTGGGACTTGTTTAGCATGTAGAGAGGCCCTCCCCCGCTTATACAATGATGGCATCTTCGCCACCCCTAGCAATAACGATTTCTCCGGCTTCATCGAGTTTGCGAATCACCGCCACGATGCGCGCTTGCGCTTCTTCCACATCGCGCAGGCGAATCGGACCCATAAACTCTAGGTCTTCTTTGAGCATCTCGGCAGCGCGTTTAGACATATTCTTGTAGATGCGCTGGCTGACCTCAGCACCGGCACCCTTTAGCGCTAACGCCAATTCCTTTGAATCCACTTCCCGGATAACACGTTGAATGGCGCCGTCGTCGAGCATAATTACGTCCTCAAAGACAAACAGGCGCTTGCGGATTTCCTCGGCTAAGGGAGGGTCGTCGCGGTCAAGCTGTTCAAAAATCATCTTCTCTGTAGCGCGGTCAACGCGGTTTAGAATGTTCACTAGGGATTTAATCCCGCCCGCAGCTGCAAAGTCATAGTTGGAGAAGGAGTCAAACTTACTCGCCAACACCGTTTCAAGCTCAGTTAGCACCTCGGGAGAGACGCGCTCCATTGTGGCAATGCGCCTAGCGACATAAGGGCGTAGCTCGTTCGGCAGGAGAGACAGCACGGCAGCAGCCTGATCCGGTTCGAGGTAGGAGATAATTAGGGCTATTGTCTGGGGGTGCTCTTCGCTGATGATTCCAGCCAGCTGCCGGGGTTCCACTTTCTTGGCGAAGCGAAACGGCCTGACAGCGTTAGCCTCGGTCAGCTTGCGCATGATTTCGGCAGACTTCGCCGGGCCTACAGCGCGGTCCAACACGTCGCGTGCGTATTTCACACCGCCCTCGAGCATATAGCCTTTGGCCTCGTACATCTGCATCATTTCATCAAGTACTTGCTCGCGAAACCCCGCCTCAACCAGCATCGTGTTGGCTACCTCGGCTGAGATGACCTCTATAGCGTCATCGGGCAACAGCTTAAGCACCTTTGCGCTTAGTTCCGGGCCGAGAGATATAAGGAGCGCTGCAATCTTCTTCATGCCGGTAACGCGCTTTTCTCTGGCCAAGCCCACCCCTACCCTTCGTTAAACCATGCCTTCACTAATTGGGCGATTTCCTCCGGCTGCTGCTTGGCTAATTCCTTGACTTTCTCTAGCGCAGTATTGGCCTCTACGTTAGAGCGAGCGGCAGCTGCCTCAGCTAAGGCTTGTTTTAAAGGAACCAATTGTACGCCTTCAGCGGTTGGCACCTCAAAACGGGATTTGCGCAACCGCGACACCAGCACCATCAGGAAGATAAAGGCAAGCAGGCTGCCCGCGCCGATAACCCCATAGCGGATGTAGGTTTGCAGCTGCTCCCGCTCGGCGAGCTCAGTTAACTGGCGCTCTGCCTCAGCTAGATGCTCCTCGTTAAAGGGCCCTGCGCTAATATGTACCGAGTCGCCCCGCGCCTCGTCAAGCCCTAAGGCCGCGCGCACGAGTTGTTCAAGCCTTGTTGTTTCCTCGGGCGTTAGCGGAGCGTTAACCGATACCGCAGCCGATAGGCGCTCGATCCTTCCCGGTGCGATCACCACGGTGGTCTCGGTGCGGCCAATCTCGTAGTTAACTGTACGGTCAGTGCTTTGATATGTACTTGCTCCCTCTCCCGTAGCGGGAGTGGTGGGATACACGGGGATATTCGAGCCAGTGCCCGCGATGCCGCCTGCGGCTCCTGCTGGTCCGGTAAATGTTTCCTCGCGCACCTGCTCGCTGCGCACGACTTGTCCCTCGGCATCGTAGATTATGCGCGTAACTGTCTCCGCATCGAAGTTCATCTGGGCAGTGACAATCGCTACCGCTCTCCCGGGACCGTGGATACGCTCTAGCATTTGCACTAGGCGGCCTTCCATAGTTCGTTCAAAGGCGCGTTGGCGCTCAGACTGCCGTAGGGCAAGCGGCTCGCTCCCCCCGTTTAAACCTAGGCCGGCGGTCAGAATCCGTCCGCCTACATCGACTATGGCTACGTTCTCAGGCTTGAGATTAGGAACCCCTAGGGCTACTAGGTATACAATGCTCTTTACCTGCTCGGCCGAAAGGGTCTGAAACGGTCTGAGGCGCAATGTAACAGAAGCACTGGCGGGGCGGCTCGCTGCGCAAACACACTCGGCTCAGGGATTACGAGATGAACGCGGGCCTGCTCGATGGACGGATAGTGGGTAATAGTACGCTGCAGCTCTTCCTGCAAGGCACGCTGGTAGTTGAGCCGTCGCTCAAAATCGGTAATGCCTAGCCTCACTTGGTCAAACAGCTCGAAACCCACACCGCTGTTGTACAGCCCTTCGCCAGCTACGCGAATGCGCACGTCGTACAGCTGACTGCTCGGCACAAGGACTGTAGTACCCCCGTCAGACAGACGATACTGGACGTTCGCTTGCCGCAAAGCCTCGACTATGGAACTAGCCTGCCCAGCGTCAAGACCGGAGAAAAGCGGAGCATATTCGACGCGCGTAGCGTAATAGGCAACAGACACCAGAACAATCATAAGAGCCACAGCCGATACGATATAGAGACTGCGGCGACGTGAGTCCTGCGCTCCCCACCACGCTGCGATTGGGTCAGACTTCTGCATTCATCTCACCCCTAGACCTGCATGCGAGCTATCTCTTGATAGGCCTCAACCATCTTGTTGCGCACTTGCACCGCAAGCTGCAGGGACAACTGCGCCTGCGCCATGGCCACCGTAACCTGATGCACGTCTTGTATTTCGCCTAGAGCAAGCTGCTTGGCTAGCTCATCCGCTTTTAGCTGCAGCTCATTAACTTGGGTTAACGCCTCACTTAACTGTGCGGCGAAGCCCTGCGATCCGTCACTGGATGGAGCGCTCTTTACTGGTGGCAGTGGTGCAACCGGAGCAATGGGTGGAAGTGTCATAGTCACGTCAGCACCTACCCTCTGCCAATTTCTAGCGCCCTAAGCGCCATCGACTTCGTCACATTAAGCACCTGTACATTGGTTTCATAAGCGCGGGAAGCGGTCATTAAGTCGACCATCTCATTGACTATGTTAATGTCCGGCATAGCTACCATGCCCTCAGCATTGGCGTCCGGGTGGTCAGGGTCATGGACTAGCCGAGGCGGTCTCTCGTCAGCGAGCACGGCAGCAACTTTGACCCCTTGGCGCGCGCCTCTGTTTGGCAGGCGCACAAAACGATGCCTAGAGGCGTCGGTCAAGAGCTCCGAAAAAACGACACGGCGGCGCTGATAGGGGCCGCCTTCAGGCGTACGTGTGGTGTTCATGTTAGCTACGTTTTGCGCCACGACGTCAATGCGCAGCTTCTCGGCAGTAAGGGCCGATGCGCTGATGGCCACGGTGGAAAAGACTTTCATCAATTATCGCCTCCCCTCATTAATGACGTAGCGGTACATGGAAAAGCGGTCGCTAAGCTGCTGCGATAATGCCTGAAACTGAATGGCATTAGCAGCCATTAGCACCATTTCATGATCGACACTCACGTTGTTGCCGTCTTCGCGCAAAGCAGTGCTCTTGTCAGTATGTACGCGGGGCTGAAAACTTGCTGATGTGACGTTACGCCGAGCAATTGCATCGCGTACGTGCGCTTCGAAGGAAACGAAACTACGCTTAAAGCCAGGGGTATTCGCGTTGGCAACATTGTTGGCCACGACTCGCTGCCTGAGCACCGCCGCATCCATGGCGCGTGAGAGAAGGTCGATGACACTAACTCGCATGGCCCACCTCCTTGTTTGACATCTGCAGTCTTGTTTCGACAGCTCTCGCCAAAAATCCTGCAAAAAAAATCAATCCGCAGCAAAAGACTGCGGATTTCTTCCAAAAAGCTTAGACTCGCTCGTCTAGGATGATGCCTATGAGGCGTTGCAGGTGGGCAACCATATCTAGTGTGCGCTCTGGCGGGATTTCGCGGATTACTTCGTTGCTTTCTTCATTGATGATGCGTACCATGTACTCCCCCGACGACTCGTGCTTCTCGAATTTGAGACGAATGCTAAGCGCCTGCATGGTTGCGTTAATGCGCGTAAGCGCTTCGTCATAAGTCTGCGGCGCCTCGCCTGTCGAGACTAGGTCTTGCCGCGCGTGGGCCGAATCGCGGCGAGCGTCTAGGTTCATATCAATGGTTGAGCGCTGTGTGTCCCGCACTTCGCGCCGTGCAGCCATGTCCACGACTTTAGTCAGCACGACGGGTTCAGTCCCTTGCACTTTCATCTGTGGTCACCTCCTATTTTTTCTCGCTAACGAGCAGTCCGCTCTGTGTCTGCTGTGCCTCGCTGTAGGCTGTGAGTCCCCGTTTCTGCACCAGCAACTCGTCTGATTTTTGCTTTACTGTCTGTATGGCAGCCTGCATAGTCAAGTGGACTCGGCGATCCTCGTCAAGCAGCGTCTGCATCAGGCCGCTGATTTCGCCTTCCCGCATGCCAAAAATCCTGCCCCCGTCCGCAGACAGAGAAGGTCGTACTTCGAGGTAGGTTAAGTCAATCCTAGCGCTGAGGATATCGAGACTGCTCATGCACTGCTGTCTTTCTGCTAAGAGATCATCAAGCTTGTCGAAGTCCTCACCCTCGAGCACCTTCCCGATGTCAGCCGTTAGCGCCAACAACCGCATCACTAACTGGCGCTTGCTATCCAATAGGACCAATAACGCAGAGAAGTCCCCGAGTTCACCCAGCTTGCCCACGGCTAATCTTCACCGCCTTCGCCCAAGTGTCGCGTAGCTCAGTCACCATGCCGAGGCACTCGCTTACGATGGTCGCGTCCTTGCGAATATTGGCCTCAATCATGCGGCGACGCAGGTACTCGTAAAGAGCCATTAGCTGATGAGAAATCTCGTACTCCATGTCCAAAGTGGCCATGAATTCGAGGATGATGTCTTGCGCGCGCAGCAAGGCATCGTTCGCGCCAGGCATATCCCGTCTTTGCATCGCTAGCTCCGCACGGCTCAAGAACTTGATACTGCCGTTGTAGAGCATCAAAATTAGGTCAGCCTGCGAAGCAGTGAAGACGCTTTGCTCTTGATACTGAAGATAAGGGTTAGGCATAGCCATAGGGGGGTCCTCCTTTGTTTGTAGGATAGGGATGGGGTGACGGTTGGAAGGAAACAAAGGGCTATCCGCTTTCCGCTTATCGCTGGAGGCTGGCGGCCGGCGGCTCGTCCCTACCGCTGTCGCGGTGCAAATTGCTGTGCGAGCCACGCGCTCTGGCTGTTCATGCGCTCCATGGCGCGCTCGAGCGAGGTAAACTGGCGCCACAGACGGTCTTCAACGCGGGCGATGCGGTCGTTTTCGCGGTCGATGCGCTGATTTAGGCGCTGCATTTGCTGCCCGATGACGCTACTGTCAGCAAGGATAAAGCTGCTGGAGCTACCCGCTTGGGCGTTGATTTCGCGCCCGCCTGTATCTAGCGAAGTGCGAAGGCGCCCCGCTACGCCTTGGAAAAGCGCTTGCACCGCATTCGGGTCGCGCTCAAGCTCGGTTCTGAGCCTGCTTACATCTAAGTGCAACCTGCCGCGTTCGGCATGGTGCCCGGTACTTATGCCGATGGCCGACATCTGTCGTAACACGCCATCAGTCAGAGGGTCGTTAAAGTCGCGCCGCATCTGGTTGACGATGCGCTCAAGTAAGTCGTCGCCCCTTAGCAGGCCGCTTCGCGCACGCTCTTGCCAGCGCTTGACATCGTCTTCGCGCATGCCTTTCTTCTGTTCTTCGGTAAGAGGTAGAAAGTCACGGTGGCGCTCAGCTGAAAGCTGTGCGTTAAATCGCTCTAGGGTAGTGTTATAAAGCGTTACAAACTCTTCGATATTGCGCACCACCGCATCGCGGTCCGGCGTGACCGTAACCGTGGCTGTTGCGCCGACGGCTAGGGTATTGCGCAGCGTAAATGTAACCCCGCTAATGGTAAAGTTGTTGGTCGGGCGCTCCGTAGCCAGGCCGTTTAAGGTAAACTGTGCATTCTGTCCATCTGTCACCGCTAAGCGCAAAGTCGTGGTAAAAAACGCTGCCCCCGTTCCTTCAAACCCGATGTCGGCACCCACTGGATTGTTGTTGCCGGTAAAGCTCGAAGCAAGGCTTACTCTACGGGAAAACTCATCGTAGAAGGCATGCATGCCGAGTGTTTGCGAACTGTTAATGCGGTTAAAAACAGTGTTCATGCTGTCAGTCGCGGTATTGATGGTAAAGGTCTCACTTACTCTTGTGCCTGCTTGAGTGTGATTAAATAAGGTGACTGTAAACGTACTCGGAAGTCCCGCACCGTCAATCCTTCTCTAGCTAATAAGTTGCTGGAGCGGTGCGTTAGTGTCGATACTGGTGTGCGGAGCAAGCACGATACTGCTGGTAGATATCGCCCGCGCGGAGGCGGCTAATCGGCTGATAGGGGCAAACTCAGACCCCATGACGGCAGCATTCCCTGTCGGCGAGACCGTGACCGCGCGTTCGTTACTGCTAGTAGCGGTGAAACGGCGGTAAGTCCCCTGCAGCGTCATATCAAAAGTGCGGTTGCGCAGTGTCGTAAGCTGAGTGTTGAGCGTACGCAGATCCTCGCGCCGCCACTCCAGCTGCGTGCGGTTTTGCGTCAGCCTGTCCACGCGCATTCTCTCAGCGCGGATCATATCGCGCACCATAGTCTCCGTATCAAGTCCGGTCGCGAGGCCACCAAAGCGCATGCCGGTGCGAATGTTATTCATGGGGGACCTCCTTGAGCTGTGAGCGTTGAGCGGCTATCCGCTTTCCGCTGCGGCCTCCGGCCGCCCCGAAGTGCCATGCGCCATGTGCACGCTTACGCAGTTTTTCTCCCTTACTTACTCGGCTTAATGTGGCAAATGCTTTAGAGGTG
>QLUS01000069.1 GCA_018725535.1 Bacillota bacterium | reverse complement strand
TTTGTCTCCGGAGCCATCTCTATCCGAATTCTCCTGAAAGTAGTCAGAAAAAGACCCCTTTCTATCTTCTCCTATTATTGCTGGGGAGTAGGCCTGGCCTTTATTATCTACTTCCTATTTGTCAATTAGAGAGCCAGAACCTCCAGCATGGCCCGGTGAATATACCCGTTAGAGGCAACAACGCTGCGGCCATATGGGCTAAAAGGCATCCCATGCACGTCAGTGACTGTGCCGCCGGCCTCCTGTACGATAAGGGCACCGGCTGCCATATCCCACGGGTCCAGATCCAGTTCCCAGTAGCCATCCAGCCGACCGCATGCTACGTGGCACAGATCTAGCGCAGCCGAACCGTCCGCTCGCAAGGAGAGGGCACGTTTGAGAAAATGGCGCCATTCTGCACTGTTGTCGACGTCAGACTTCCAGGCATTGTAGGGGAAGCCGGAGACTATGAGACTCTCGGCCAGACTCGTCGTCGGAGAGATGCAGATGGGTCGGCCATTGAGAGTGGCGCCGCATCCTCTCACACCTGTGAAAAGCTCGCCAGTCAGGGGATTATATACAACTCCCAGGACGATCTCTCCCGCGCGCTCCAGAGCAACGGAGATACCGAAGAGAGGATAACCGTGGACATAATTGGTGGTGCCATCCAGGGGATCGATGAGCCAGCGGCCTTGCCCGGACCCAAACTCGGCGGGGCTCTCTTCGGTGAGAAAACCATAGGTCGGGAAGTCCGCCCTCAGCCGATCGATGAGGACAGTTTCGGCACTCTGATCCATCTCTGTCACCAGATCGGCCGGTCGCTTGTGGGTCGCGGTCACCGGCCGGCCAAAGTGTTCTCGCAGCCGGGCTCCCGCTTCCAGGACTGCGGTGATGGCTACTCCCAGCTCGCGGAAAATAGATTCCCCCATCACTGTCTCTCAGTATTTCAAGCCCCCGCCCCCCAGACCCTTCACCAGATGCTTCTGCACGAAGAAAGAGGCCACTAGCACAGGGGTGATGGCGGCAACCATGGCTACAGCCATCTTGCCCATCTCGATGCCCCGGAAGGTCCAGTAGCCAGCAATAGCCACCGGGATCGTCTTGCTGTCGCCACCGGCTAGGAGCATGGCGTAGTACATGTCATTCCACGACAGTACGAAGGCAAAGATACCAGCACCACCCAAGCCAGGCAGGATGTTAGGCAAGATGACCTTATAGAAGGCCTGGAAGTGGGTGGCCCCATCTACCATGGCCTGCTCCTCCAGTTCACGAGGTATCTCATCGAAGAAGCCAATGAGGAACCAGGTGACCAGGGGTAGTATGAAAGTCAGGTGGGCAGCTATAATGGCAATCAACGTATCTAGCAACGCCAGTTCGTACATAAGGAGAAATAGAGGGATGATAAGCACGGCAGGGGGAAGCATCTTTGCCGCCAGAATACTGAAGCGGGCCCCTCCGCCGCCAGTGTTAAAGCGAGAGAAAGAATAACCAGCTAGGCTTCCAACACTGAGGGAAATCGCCACTGTGACCATACCCACGATGATGCTGTTAAATATGTAACGGATTGTCCCACCCCGGACAATAACATCCTCCCAGTTATAAAAGGAGGGAACAAAGAACCAGACGTCAGGCCGCGAGACAAGCCCAGGTGGCTTGAAGGAGGTGAGGAAAATCCAGAAGTAAGGAAAGAGAACAGCCACCAGGGCAGCCAACGAAATGAAGGTGATCACAATACTGCAAAGCTGCCGGCGCCGTCGGTAAATGTTCATGGGCGATATTCTCCCCGTTTCATGTTGTAGTACAGAGCGACGACTAACACCAGTGTGACCAGAACCAGCACGTAAGCCATGGAGGCCGCCTCACTCATACGAAAGAAGCGGAAGCCTACCTTGTAGATATGCCAAAGGATGGTCTCCGTCCTCTCGCCAGGGCCGCCCTGGGTGATAGCGTAGATATACTCGAAGACCTTGAAAGCGTCGAGCATGCGGATGATGAGGGCCATAATGAGCACTGGGCGCATCAGAGGCAGGGTAACCTTCCAGAAGGTAGACCAGGCAGAGGCACCGTCTACCCGGGCGGCTTCAAAGGGTTCTACCGGCAGTGATTCAAGGCCTGCCAGGAGAAGCAAGAGCATAAAAGGGGTCCACTGCCAGACGTCAATCAAGATGATACTGAACAAGGCCAGCCTGGGGCTAAACCAGTCAATGGTCACCCCCACCTTGTCTAACAGATAGGGTAGCACGCCCACTTGCAGGTTTAGCATAAAGCGAAACATCAGTCCAACGGCAATGGGGGTAATAAACATCGGGGTCAGTAGTACGGCACGAAAGAAATTCCGAAAGCGGCTGGGGCGGTGCAGGAGCAAGGCCAGGCCAAAGCCAATGATCGTTTGCAATCCCACCGCCAGAAAGACGAAAATGAGGGTGTTTCTCAAAGCGTTCCAGTAAGACATCTTGCCACTCAGGCCAATGTAGTTGGCCAAACCGACGAACTGCACCTCATGCAGGGCCGTCAGTCTGTAGTCGTGGAGAGAAACCCAGAAGGAAAAGATCAATGGGTAGATCAAAACCGCCAGCAGGACAACAATGAGAGGTATAAGAAGTCTATATTTAAGGGGTAACCGTAAAAATTGCATTTACATCACCCAAAGAGTGTCGAGGGGGTCAGGCTGGTAGACAAAACCTGACCCCCCAGCCTTTGCTACTTACCGCCTCACAATCTCTTCTACCTGCTTGGCAGCATCTCTAATGGCCTGATCCACCGTCTTATCGCGAGCTACAGCCATATTCAGCTCAGTACCCACTACCTCGATCACCTCTTCGGCCCGTTTGCCTCTAGCCAACGGCTCGGCATCCTCCAAAATCGATAGAATCGTCTCGTAGTATTCCCGGCCGAAACCTTTCTCCCACACCTCTTGGTCAGTCATGACGCTGGTCCGAGTGGGAGCACCACCAAGGATAACACGCTGTTTGTCTATCTCCTTGGAGGTGAGCCAGGAGATGAACTCCCAAGCAGCGTCTTTGTTCACCGCGTTGTGGGGGATAGCCCAGTGCCAGGCACCCAGAACCCCCCTACCGCCTGGCACTTCATAAAGGGCAAATTTGCCAGCCAACTCACCCGCCGGGCCGTCAGGGTCGTTGAGAGTGGGCAGCATCCAGTTGTAGCTCATCATAGTGGCCGCCTCACCGGCTGCCACGCTGCGGAGGGCGTCATCGAAACCCCAACTGAGGGAACCAGGTGGCGCCGAGGTCTCGAATTGCTCAATGTACAGCTCCAATGCCCGCCTGGCCTCTGGGCTGTCTAAGACGGTGTTACCTTGGGCGTCCATGAGCCTACCGCCGGCAGCATACAGCCAGTTCTTCCACTCTTCGAAGATTTTATAGCCCCGCTCGGGCTGCATGGCCGCACCATAGATACCTTGCTCCGTGAAGAACTTGGACACTTCCAGATAGTCCTCTAGGGTGGTTGGCACGGCCAGCGGTTTACCGTACCTCTCCTCATACGCCGCCTGAACGTCTGGGTTATCAAACAGATCCTGGCGGACGATGAGAGCCAGAGCGTAGTTGTAGAAGGGCACACCATAGATCTTGTCCTGCACCACACCAATGTCGCGCAACGGGCCTACGAAATCATCAAAGTCGTAGTCTGGTGTTTGGGCAATACGCTCATCCAGTGGCTCCAAGAAGCCAGCACTAGCAAACTCGTCCATCCACGGGTTATCCGCGATGACAATGTCGTAGATCGACTCGGGAGCCAGGAACGAGGTAAGCATCTTGTCCCGCATGGCGGCGTAAGGCAGAGCCTCAATAGTAATCCTAAGCCAGGGATTCTCCGCTTCGAACTGCGGAATGAGTTCCTTCACCACGTCCGTATCTGGTACTTCCTCCATTATGATGGTCAATGTCGTAGGTGCCACAGGTGCTGGAACACATCCGACCAGCCCAACTACCATCGCTAGCGACAAACAGACGATAGCCAGGAAACCCCCCATTTTAATCCTTTTCTGTCTCATTTTTCTCCTCCTTCTTTTCGCTTTGTAAAGTTCGACCTAAGTTGCACAAATTGCAAACAAACATATATTGTTTTACCCTCTCACCTCCTTTAACCCCTGAGCCAGCGGGGGGCACGCGGTTGGCTTCCTCAATCCATG
This sequence comes from Bacillota bacterium, assembly GCA_018725535.1. Taxonomy (GTDB): domain Bacteria; phylum Bacillota; class UBA994; order UBA994; family UBA994; genus UBA994. The sequence goes on along the minus strand of QLUS01000069.1, from coordinate 3,925 downwards.
AAGGCACCGCCATTAACGTTGATGGCCTCGCCTGTGATGAACTGGGCCAGGTCCGAAGCCAGAAAGACAACAACCTTGGCTACATCTTCTGGCCTCTCCAGTCGGCGTAGAGGCGTGTCGTTGATGTACAGTTGGCACACTTCCTCTTCGCTAATACCCCGCAGCCTGGCCTCCCAGGTTACTTCCTGCTCCTGCATGCTGGTCTCCACGTAGCCAGGGCAGACGGCGTTAACAGTGATGCCGTGAGGTGCCAGCTCCACGGCCATGGCCTGGGTCAGACCCACCACGGCGAACTTAGAAGCTACATAGTGGGCCAGAAAGGGGACCGCCCCCCGTTTGCCGGCCATGCTCGCTGTGTTGATAATCTTACCCCGAATGCCCTCGCTGTTGGGCTCCTGCTGCACCATCTGCCGGGCCACCGCCTGAGAGCAAAGGAACACCCCCTTTGCATTGACGTTCATATTGCAATCCCAGTCTTTCTCGGTCAAATCTACAAAGCAGTTCATTGTGCTGACGCCGGCATTATTGCACCAGATATCGATGCGCCCCTGGCGATCCACGATGGCCTTCAGAGCCACGACGATATCGGTAGCTTGGGTGACGTCAAGCTTTAGGGCTATGGCCTCACCGCCCCTGGCCTCGATCTCCTCGACCACCTGGCTCGCCCAATCGAAATTAAGATCCGTCACTGCCACCCGGGCCCCCTCTGCGGCCAGGGCCAGGCAAATAGCCCGGCCAATGCCCATGCCGGCGCCGGTGACGCCGGCGACCTTGTCCTGCAACCTCATCCCACACCTCCCGTAATATCGGCCAACACCGGGAATTTGTCTCTTAACGCCTCGTAAACCTGGCGATACAGACTGAACAAACGCCGGTACCGGTCATGGTTACTCATATTCGGCTCAGTGATGGCAGCGATGGTAATGTAGCGCTCAATATCGCCCCAGTCACGAAAGACACCAACACCCATGCCGGCCACGAAGGCCGCACCCAGCGAGGAGCCAGGGTGCCCGGCGATCTGCTCCAAGGGAATTCCTAGAACATCGGCTGTAATTTGCCGCCATAGAGATGAGCGGGCGCCGCCATTGGTGACCCGCGCTCTGGTCGCCGTGAGGCCATGCTCGGCTAGCACTTCCAGGTGATGATAGAAACCGTAGCTGATCCCCTCTAGAATAGCCCGATAGAGGTGGGCGCGAGTGTGAGTTAGCGTCAACCCGAAGAAGAGACCTCGTGCCAAGGGGTCATTCAGAGGCGTCTTCTCACCTAGGAAGTAGGGCAGGAGGATTAGACCATCACTACCGGGCCTCACGGAGGTCGCCTCGACGTCTAGCTGAGCGTAGTCGACTCCAGGGGCTAATTCGTTGCGGAACCACTTGATGATGCTACCGCTGGAAGCCATACAGCCATTGATGAAATACTTGCCGGGGATAACATGGTAGTCAAGGAAAAGCCGTGGGTTCACCACTAGTCGGTCGAGACAGTAGAGGATATCGCCAGCACCGCCTAATTTTACCAGCATATCCCCCTCCGCTCTTAACCCAGCGGAGAAGGCGGAGGCGATATGGTCGGCACAGCCAGTCACCACTGGCGTCCCTTCGGCCAGCCCGGTGGCTATAGCTGCCTCAGCCGTCACCTTCCCCACCACCTCAGCTGGCCAGTGGATGGGAGAGAGCCAGGTCCTGTCTATAGTGGACAAGGCCAACAGCCCGTCGTCCCAGTCCTCTCGCTGCAGGTCAAAGAGGCCGCTTTCCAGGGCCCAGTTGCGCTCCAGGGAGAGAGAGCCGGTCAGCCGGTAAACAATGAAGTCGTAGGAGCCCATCAGCTTGGCGGTCTGAACCAGAGTGTCAGGCTCGTGGTGGCGCAGCCACAGCAGCTTGGGTCCAATGGACTGCTGGCTGATGGGGCTGCCAGTACGACCCAGAACGTCCTCAGCGTCGGTCTGAGTCTGAAAGAGGGTGATCTCTGCCACGGCCCGGGCGTCGTTTTGCTGGATGCTGGGGCGGAGGACCCGCCCTTGAGCGTCTACTAAAATAAGGGTAGGCACCATGCCGCTGACGCCAACGGCGGCCACCCTTGTGGGTGCCACGCCTGCCTTCCCCAGGCATTGGCGGGCCACCCGCCCCAGGTTGGCCCACCACTCTTCCGGGTCTTCCTCGGCCCTGCCAGAGAGGGGAGAGTGCAGGTTGGCAGGGACCTCAGCCTCCGCCAAGATGTTTCCATCCACGTCGCACACAATACTTTTGGTCGCAGTGGTGCCAATGTCAATCCCCACCAGGTAATCAGCCACGTCTACCCTCCCCGCCGCGCCCTGCGCACAGCCTCCATAAAGGCTTCCACCCGCGCTTTGTCTACCGGACTCCAGGTATAGCCCTCCACTTTCAGGTCGGAGCCGACGATGACCCCGTCGACTACTCTAAGGAACTCGTGCACGTTCTGCACCTTGGCCCCAGTGTTAAGCAGCAGCGGGGCCCGGCCACCCAGAACCTCCTTTGCCTCCCGCAGGACCGTTAGGTCCGGTTCAGCACCAGCGCGAGGGCCAGACACCAAGATGGCGTCAGCCAGGGAGGAGAACACGGCGCTCTCCGCCAGAAGGCCCACCGGGCGAGATCCTAATGGAGCGGCAAACTCCGGTGTGATGTTGTAGAAGATTTTGATGTGTTGCGCTCCGATGTAGCGGCGGTAGCGCAGTAGTGCAGCCGCGTCCGTGTTCCACAGTCCCATGTCGCTGTCGTAGACGCCGGTCAGCACTTCCCGGATGAAACTGGCGCCAGTAGCCAGGGCTACCGCCAGGGCCGCCTTGGCATCCCACAGAAAGTCCACACCAAAAGGTCGGTCGCGGGGGGCCAACTCGGTGATCACCCGGCTCATCACAGCCACTGCTTCGAAGTCAGCACGCAAGGCATAAGGGCGGTCCCCTTCGTTACAGAAGAGAACACTGTCCACCCCACCTGCCAGCAGTTTCTCCATATCGTCGGCCATGCTTTCCACGATACCAGCTATGCCCCGCTCCTCATCGTAGAGAGGCGTGCCCGGCAAAGGGAGAAAGTGGACCATAGCGATAACTGGTTTCTCCACACCGAAGAGCTCTTGTAACAGCGTGAGTCGAGTAGAAGTCATACTTCCTCCTTCTTGTCTGCCTCGCAGATTATGAACCGTATTTAACTTTGACCTCCAGACATCTTGTGTGTCTCTTCACCGCTTCCAGACTTGTTACCAGTCATTTGAGTTTCTCCTTAAATGGTGCTAGTGTCATATCAACCTTGTAATATGCGAAGGTTAATTGGCAATTCACTGCCGAGGATGCCAGGATAAAACTATCTCGTCTCTATCCGACACTTGAGAGTTGACGAAACGCTAGGCCAGGATGACCTGAATGTTCATCTCCTCCAGATGGCTCACAACTTGAGGGTCTACGGCCGTGTCGGTAATGATCTTGCGAACCACAGTGAGGGATGCTACAGCAGCAAAGGCAATGTTGCCAAATTTGCTAGCATCGGCCACTACGATACATTCCTTGGCGGAGCTCAGCATCGCCTTTTTGACCTGAGCATCCTCCAGGTTAAACTCAGTGAGTCCGGCCCTAAGGTCTATACCGCCGATGCCTAGAAAGAGCTTATCAACATACATATCGCCAAAAGCGCGCTCAGCCAGGTGGCCAACGAGGGAGGATTCACCAGGACGCAGGATGCCCCCGGTGAGAATCAAACGAATACCCGACTGGTTAGCCAACACGTTGGCGATATGCAAGCTCGAAGTAATAATAGTGAGGTTTTGCTTGTCGGCAAGGTGACGCGCTACCTCCAGTGTAGTAGTACCGACATCAAGGACAATACTGTCACCGTTGTTGACTAGAGCAGCAGCCGCCTGACCGATGCGGATCTTCTGCTCCTGGTGCGCTCCGCTGCGGATGAGAAAGGGAGGCTCG